>DAIRTB010000009.1:0-16098 GCA_036804105.1 Bacteroidota bacterium
TCACACCTGTAACCACTGTAAGCGTGTGCAATGGGAATTTTACATCTACATTTTTTAAGTTGTTTTCTCTTGCACCTTTAATCTCTATGAATTTTTTCCAAGGTCTGCGCATGGTTGGGATTTCAATTTGGGCTCTTCCCGACAAGTACTTCCCTGTTAAGCTATCCTCACTTTTCAGAATCTCATTAAATGTGCCTTGAAAGACCAGAGTACCACCATAAATGCCCGCAAGTGGGCCGATGTCTATAATTTCATCGGCAGCTTGCATTACAGATTCTTCATGTTCTACTACAATTACGGTATTGCCTAAATCTCGAAGGTATTTTAAAACACCTACCAAACGCTCATTATCTCTTGGGTGCAGGCCGATACTCGGTTCATCCAAAATATACAAAGAGCCCACCAAAGAAGACCCAAGCGAGGTGGCCAGCTTTATCCGCTGAGATTCCCCACCGGAAAGCGAGTTCGATAGCCTGTTTAGGGTTAAGTAGCCGAGGCCAACTTCTTGCAAGAATTTTAATCTTGAAACCACTTCTTTTAAAATTCTATTGGCGATTTTTCTCTGTTGTTCGTCTAAGGTTAATTGCTCAAACCAAGTGTACAGCTTGTCTATGGGTGTGAGTGAAACATCTATTATCGATTTCGAACCCTCTTTTTTAGGGTCTCCAATTTTTACATAACCGGCATCTTTTCTTAAACGAGTGCCTTTGCAATCAGGACAAACCGTTCTGCCTCTATACCTAGACAACATTACTCGATATTGAATCTTGTAGGCATTTTGCTCCAGAAAGTCGAAAAAGGCATCCAATCCTTCGAAAAAAGAATTACCAGTCCAAAGCAATTTTTGCTCTGCTTCGGTTAAATCGTAATATGGTCTATGAACGGGAAAATTGAATCGGATGCCATTTTTAATAAGGTTGGTTTGATAGATATTCATCTTTTCGCTTCTCCAAGGGGCTATTACACCTTCAAATACCGAAAGGCTTTTGTCTGGAAACACCAAGTCTTCGTCTATGCCAATAATGCTTCCTAGACCTTCGCATCTTTTGCAAGCTCCATACGGATTGCTAAATGTAAATAAGTTAACAGAAGGTATTTCAAACTGAATATTATCTAATTCGAATTTGCTGCTGAATTTCCGGGTATCATCATTTACAGAAATAAAGCAGTTTTCATGCCCTTCGTAAAAGGCTGTTTGTACTGAATCTGAAACTCGGTTTTGAAATGCTTCGTCTGCTTCTGGCATAATAAAGCGGTCAATTAGCAGAAAAACTTTGGTTAGATCGAATTTTTTAAGGCTTTTCTCATCATCTAAAAGATCTTGAATTCTCAGAAGCTCATTCTCTTTCTTCAATCTAGAAAACCCTTTTTGCAACAAAACTGCAAGCTCTTCTTTGGTTTCTCTTTTTTCATGGGCGATGATGGGCGCCATTATTTCAACCTTCGTGCCTATTTCTTGTGCAAGAATATAATTTACCACATCGGCATTGGTTTGGATTTTTACCTCCAAACCCGATACTGGCGAATACGTCTTGCCTGCTCGTGCGAAAAGTAGTTTTAGGTAATCGTAAATCTCTGTTGAGGTGCCAACTGTAGATCTTGGGTTTGAAACACTTACTTTCTGTTCAATAGCCATGGCTGGTGCTAAGCCTTTAATGGCATCTACCTCTGGCTTTTTCATTCTGTTAAGAAACTGCCTTGCATAAGAAGAAAGGCTTTCTACATAACGCCTTTGGCCTTCTGCAAAAAGAGTATCAAATATTAAGCTCGATTTACCCGAGCCAGATAATCCGGTAACAACCACCAATTTGTTTCTGGGAATGGCAACGCTTAAGTTTTTTAAGTTATGTGTCCGAGCGTTCTGAATAATAACATACTTGCTTGTATCTTCTGTTAAAGTAGTACCAACAACTTGGGTATCTGTAATCATAGTGCAAAAATCCTCAAACTATTTCAACATTGCACTATGTTGAGTGTTTTTGTTATTGTCATAAAAAAGTAAAACTTTGCTAATTATTTGTAACAGATGCTTGCAAATGTGAAAAAAGATGCTTTTAATTACATTTCGAAACAATAAAAACCAAAAGGAGAAAAAATATAGCAAGAAATCTACTCTAAATTTCTGTTTTATGAGTAACAAACTTATTTCTGTTCAAATTACTGATCAGGAGCTTCTTGCACAATACCTTAAGGGTTCGGTTTCAGCTTTACAGGCAATAATCCATCGCCACAAAAAGAAAATATATTCCTCAATTTACTTGTTGGTTAAAGACAAAGAAATTGCAGACGATGTATTTCAGGATACTTTCGTAAAAATTATAGACACCCTTCATTCTGGCAAATACAACGAGGAAGGTAAATTTTTGCCTTGGGCTTTAAGAATTGCCCATAACCTTTGTATTGACCATTTTAGAAGGATTGCAAAAATGCCTTTTGTAAGTGCAGAGGATGGGGGAGATGTGTTCGATTTCATTTCTTTGGTAGAAGATAATGTGGAAGATAAATTGGTGCGCCATCAAACGCACGAAAAAGTGCGCTCCATGATTGCATACTTACCTTTAGAGCAAAGAGAAGTGCTTATTATGCGTCATTACAATGAACTGTCTTTCAAAGAAATTTCAGACATAACAGGCGTTTCTATAAATACTGCTTTAGGTAGAATGCGATATGCTTTAAATAATTTAAGAAAGATGATGGAAAAAAAGTCAATATCCTTTTAGGTCTCGCAATATTTTGTAATTTCCATCCGTTAGTGCTTTATTAAATCATTAAATCTCACCGGATGATAAAAAAATTTACCCCATTAAACACCATTCTTTTACATTATTATGGAGAGCTTGACTCTTCTGAAGCTGAAGCGTTTGAGCACATTCTGATTTCTGATGAGAATTTGCAGGCTTCTTATGTTACATGTAAGGAAGTGATTCGAAATTTAAGTTTCGAAGAGTATTTGCCCTCACAGCATATTCTTGATAATATTTTAGAATACGCACAATCTAAGTAGGTTTGTTTAAAAGAAAAAAAGCGCCAGTTGGCGCTTTTTTTATACACTTATATTTTAAGTTCTGAAAATCTGCATATTGTCATTTTTTCGTCATAAAAACAAGATGGTTTTTTTTGTAATAAAAACCGTTCTATTTTCGAGAACTGTTTTAACTGCTTGCGCTTATTTAACTTTTACTTGGTGTGTGTGTAATAATTGTTAGGTTTTGAGCGAGCAATCTTTTTAAACAACAAAGGAGTCCTTAATGGACTCCTTTGCCTTTTCTGCTAGTTTTAAAACTATCAGATTTTCAACATTTGAACACAGCTAAGAATAGCTTTAATTCTCATTTCGTTTAATGAGTACATAATGTTTTTGCCATTTCTTACTGGAATTACAATTTCTGCCTCTCTTAAGATAGCAAGATGTTGTGATGCTACCGACTGTTCAATTCTAAGCTTAAAGTAGATTTGTGTAACAGTAAGTTTTTCGTTCTCTTCTACTAATCTAACGATTTGCAAACGCAAAGGGTGATTGATAGCACGAAATACTTTCGATGACTGCTTTAGCTCTTTAAGGTCGAGCATGTTGATGATTGATTCGTTTTTTCCCATTTTAATTTTTTGTTTTGCTGTTTTAACATTTCAAATTTTCACTTTTTAATTGAAACGACAAAATTTTTATTTCCTATTTCTTGTATAATTATCATATTTATGGATAATTGCTGTTTAATTAACATTTTTTATGAAATAGGGCTTGCCATATTCGGGCTCAAAGTAAGCTAAGTCTTGGTAAAGACCATCCTTAAATGAAGAGTTGAATAACTGGAATGCTTGATTTATGGATTCATTGATATCCATAATTTTTAGCCATTCAGGCAATTTTGTGTATAAGGTTTTTGCCTTTTCTGCCCCATCGCCAAAGATATAAATACAAGAATGGGAAACAGCTAGGCTGTTAAATAGCTCTTCTGAAAATACGAAAGTGGTTTGTACATTTAAAGGCGTTCCTAAACCATTGTATTTTCTTGTAAAGACTTCCATTCTGCGGGCATCTACTACGGGCAGTAGCAATGAATCTTGGCTTTGCGAACCATATTCATGTAGGAACGACTTTGTCATTACATCCAACATGTTAACTGCTAAAAGCGGAATGTCTAAAGCGAAGCAGAAGCCCTTTGCCGTAGAAACCCCAACACGTAAGCCAGTATAAGAACCAGGCCCAGAGATTATTCCAATGCCCTTCAAATCTTGCCAGCTAAAATTATTTCTTTTAAGTAAGTTTTCGCAGGCTAGGGTTATGGCTTTGTTGTGTTCAAAGGCGTCTTTAGCGGTATAAGAATCTATTAATTTTCCCTCAATTGATAAGGCCAATTTTAATAGGGAAGCATGACTATCAATTATCAACAACATTAAAACGTAAGCGATTTGCTTATAACCTTACCATTTCTTTCAATTTGAATGGTGGTGGTATCTCCTTTATTAAATTGGCCTAGGGTTTTCATGTAAGCATTGATGTCTTTTATTTCGAAATCACCAATTTTTAGAATGATGTCACCCGCCATTAATCCAGCTGTTTCTGCGGGTTTGCCTTTGCTAGCGCCATCAATTCTTAAGCCTTTACCTTCGTATAAATAATCTGGAATAACACCTAGCGTAACTTTGAAACTTACAGCTCTATTCTGATCATCGTCTTTGGTTTCAGTAAAATTTAACTTACCTAAATCTTGGGTGCTGTTTATAATGTAAGCCATGAAGTTTAGAATGTCTGCCATGCCGCTGTAATTGATCTTGTCGGCATCATCGCTGGGTTTGTGGTAATCTGTATGTGTTCCAGAGAAGAAGTGCAACACAGGCACTTGTTTCAAGTAAAACGAGGTGTGGTCTGAAGAGCCCATACCAGATTGGGTGGTTTTTATCTTTAATGTATTGTTCCAACTACTATCAACAATTGTTTTCCACGCTGGCGATGTGCCAACACCATTAACTCCTAGAATTTTGGTTTCCGGATTTAGCCTACCAATCATATCCATGTTCAACATATAAGCCACTTGGTTTGCATTAAATTTATCAGATTTTGCAAAAAAAGCAGAGCCCAATAAACCCAACTCTTCACCAGAAAATGCAATAAGTAAGTAATTATACTTCTTTGGGCCTTCTTTCTTTAGGTAGGATGATAGGGAGATTAACCCAGCCGTTCCGCTTGCATTATCGTCTGCTCCATTATGGATTGCTCTTTCGCCTACATGAAGCGAACCGCCTAATTCCCCATAACCCAAGTGATCGTAATGAGCGCCGATTAGAACCGTGTAAGCAGCTTTATTATCTATAAAACCTGCTACGTTAGTTCCAGTTACAAATTGTCTATCTAATTCAACTTGGATTTCAGCTTTGTAAGATTTTGCAGTTTGTACTTTTTTATAGCCAGAAGCAGTTAAAACTACAATAGGAACTCCGTCATTTGCAGCTCTAGCATTTAGTCTCGAGGATGGAAACGTTGCTTTGGAATTTGGATCGTTATAAAAAATAAAGGCTTTAACACCAATTTTTAAACCAGCGGTTATCTTTTTATCAATTCCAGCATATGCCGCAAATTTCCCATGGGGATTATCTTCGTCTGGAGTGCCAATTTTTACCAAAGCTGCTTTACCGGAAACATTTGGCATACCCTCGTAGCTATTGTAGTTTAACTCTGGAGCCATAATGCCAAAACCCATGTCTACAACCTCTCCGCTGTATTTATCTGAAGATGATGAGGAAACTGGATAAAAGTCTTCATTCAAAATCAAGCTCACTCCATTTATTGTGAGTTTGTTATTTGCCGTTGCTGTAGCTTTTGCTGGAAATGTAAACGATTGGAAAAATCCGCTATCTCCAGCAGGTTGCAATCCAGCTTTTTTAAACGCACTTTCAATATATCTTGCGGCAGTTTGTTCTCCAGCACTTCCGGTTAGTCTTCCTTCCAAAGCATCATCAGCCAAAAAATAAACATGCTTCTTTAATTCCTTTGGCAATTTTTTGCTAATTAATGGCTTTTCTTGGCCATAAAGCATTGCTGGAATTAACAAAAAGAAAAGATAAAGTTTTTTCATACAAAATAGTGTAAATTCATTTTTATAAGAACTGCAATTATTAGCAGCAAGAATACAATTTTAACCCACTTCGGGTCAACTTTATGGCTCAGTTTAACGCCGTAACCAGAACCAAGTATCACGCCAATTCCCAAAGGTATTACTACTGGAAAAGAAACCAAACCGATGGTAAACGGCATATCGAAACCTTCTGGCGTTGGTCTGAGCATATAAAATACGAGGGTACCAAGAGAGTTTAGTACAATTACCACTTGAGAAATGGAGCTTGCTTTTTTTACAGATTGTTGCAGCCAACCCACTAATAGTGGTATGGTTACAATTCCACCTCCTAATCCACTTAAAGCCGAGATACTTCCACTAAAAAGACCAGTAAGAATGCCCTTTTTATTGTCTAGTTGCTCATTGTATGGGATTTGTGTTTTAATTTTCTTATTAAAGTACATCCTATAAATGAGTGGTATTTGTAGAAGCGTAAAAAATAGGCTAAATTTTTCTTTGGTATACCATGTTGTAAAACTGATGAGAATGGTGAACAAAAGTGCAGATGCAATGCCTGCAATTCCCATAACCAGCGATTCTTTTAAGTAAATGTTGCCGCTTCTATATTGTCGGCTAGTAGCAGTTAGGGCATTAAGAAATGTAAGAAATAGGGAATTGGCAATAACAAAGTTCACGAAGTCTGAAGGCTGCATGGTTAAACCAGCATAAAAAGCATAAATGGTGGGAACAAAGATAATGCCCCCACCAACGCCTAAAAATCCTCCTAAAATGCCTCCACCTAAACCAATAAATATTAGAAGTAATATTTCCAGTGGTTGGAGCATGATTTATTTTGTTCCTTTTAAAATAGAGCTATACCTAGCAGGTGTGTTCAGAATTGCAATTGCTTCTGTAAGATCTGTATCGTAGTTAAAGCTCGCCTCAATTCTTCCTGTTTGAAAATAGTATCTAGATACTATTTCGTCTTGTAATAATTGTTTAATCTGGTCTTTATGTTTAACTAAATCTTTTGTTTTGTCGTGTTGCAGTTTCGATTTTAAAGCCTCAATTTCTGGCTCAATCGCTTCAAAATATTCTTCTTTAGCGGCCTTTTCTTTGAAATCGGTTAGCATTTTTTCTGTCTGCGTGGTGTAATCGTAATCTTTATCTTTGATGAAGGTCAGAAAATCAGCAAAATCAGCATCGGAAATTTTAAAATCTCTTGCTTTCGCTATGCTTGGGTTTTTGGCTTTGTAAATGGTGGCATATTCAAAAATTAAACGCTTGCCTAAAAGCGATGCAGAAATGTTGGCAAATTCTGGAAGCTCTGTTTTTACATCTGGACTAACTCCACCTGCGTCGAATACAGAGCGGCCATTTGTGGTTTTAAATTCCTTTTTAAGTGAATCTGCTATTCTAGTAGCTTTTTCGTCTTCGTCTCTTTCGCTGTAATCTATTGCTTGAATACATCTTCCAGATGGTGTATAAAATTTAGCAGTTGTAACTTTTAACTGTGTGTTATAAGTTAATGGGCGAACTGTTTGTACTAAGCCTTTACCAAATGTTTTTTGACCGATAATAACTCCTCTATCGTAATCTTGAACCACTCCAGAAACAATTTCTGATGCTGATGCCGAAGAACCGTTTACCAAAACAGCCAAAGGAATATTTAAATCGAGCGGCTCTAGAAATGTGTTGTATGATTTATCCCACTGCTTAGATTTGCCTTTGGTGTTAACCACCAAACTACCTTTAGGCACAAAAATGCCTGAGATTCTAATAGACTCGTCTAACGATCCACCTGGATTGTCTCTAAGATCTAAAACTAACTTTTCTATTTTATGATCTTTTTTAAGTTGATTATAGGCATCCATAACCTCTTTTCCAGAGTTGGTTCTGAAACCAGTGAGCTTTATGTAGCCAATTCCTTCTGAAACCAAACCAGTGTAAGAAACACTTTTGATATTGATTTCTTCTCTACTTAAGGTTTTCATCAAAACTTCGTCTGTAACCGCACGCTTAATTTTTAGCTTAACTTCTGTTTTTGGTTGACCCTTCAAAAGTTTAGAAACATCTGCTGAGGTTTTGTTTTCCATCGATTTTCCATCGATTTCTAGAATAATATCTCCAGCTCTGAGATCCGCTTTCTGCGCAGGGAAACCTTCATACGGATCGGTAATCATGATGTACTTATCCTTTTGAGAAATTAAAGCCCCAATTCCACCATATTGGCCAGTGGTCATAAATCTGAAATCTTCAATTTCCGATTCAGAAATATAGTTGGTGTATGGGTCCAAACTCTTCAACATGGCATCAATACCAGTTTTAATAAACTTGTTTGGCTCAACCTCATCTACATAATAAGTTTGAACTTCTCGGTAAAGTGTTGTGAAGATTTCTATGTTTTTGTTGATTTCGAAATAGCTATCAACAAAAGCCAAAGAGCCAAAAGCGGCAAAGGCGATGCCTAAAAACAACACTGGCTTTTTTAGGTACTGAGCAAATTTTTTCATGCGGTATTTAATTTTTCAAGGTACAGGGTCGTGTCCATGGCCACCCCAAGGATGGCAAGACAAAATTCTTTTAAAAGCTAGGTATCCTCCTTTGAAAAAGCCGTACTTCTTAACTGCTTCAATTCCATAGACCGAACAACTAGGTGTATATCTGCACATTGGGGGTAACCAAGGAGATAAAACTATTTGATAAAGCCGGAAAATTCCAATTAATAAGTACTTCATACTGAAAGGTTTAGCTGTTCTAATCGCTGCAAAGCCAACAGTATTTGATGCTCAATTTTGGGGTAATCTACCTTTTCTTTTGCAATATAACCGAAATTTAACGCTAAAAATCCCTGCTTATTTGCAAATTTTTGATAAAGATTTTGCTTTTGTGTTCTGTACGATGCTCTTGCCTGTCTTTTCAATAAATTTCTATCTACGGCTCGTCTGAATTTTTTCTTAGGCACAGTAAACATTACCCTTACAGGAAAGGGCGGAATCTCTTCGGTCTTAAACCAAAAAAAAGTGATGCGGTAGGGATAAACCAAAAAAGAAGAACCCTTCAGAAAAAGTAAATCTATGATTACTTTGCCTGAAAGACGTTCTTCTTTTGAGAGCGTGTGCATGGCAGAAATTTTGGTTGCTGCCAAGGCAGCAACTATTTATGCTTTGTGTCTCTTTTCGTCTGATACGGTAAGGCGTTTGCGGCCTTTTGCACGACGGCGAGCGATAACTGCACGTCCGTTTGCAGACTCCATGCGTAAACGGAATCCATGCTTATTACGACGCTTGCGATTTGATGGTTGAAAAGTACGTTTCATTTTATTAATAAAATTCTATTTTGCTCAAAAAGGACTGCAAATATAGAACTACTTTCGTGCTTTTCAAAGCTTTCTGTAAATTATTGAAAACAAAGCGCTTTCAAAAGATTGATGTTAACTTTGGGTTATGAATGTAGTTGCTTATAGAGTTAGCAGGGCAATGGCCTTGAGAAATTATTTGAATATCGAAATTACCCTTCAGAACTTTTCAGAAAACGTACTAAATTTTAAACTCTCTAAATGGAGGCCAGGCCGTTACGAAATGGCCAATTATCCTAAGAATATGCTAGAAATCAATGCCTTAGACGAACTTGGTTTCACCCTCAAAACGGAAAAAATAGAGAAAAACACTTGGCAAATATTTACCAATGGTTGTCAAAGAATTACCTTAAATTACACTTACTATGCTTACCAGTTAGATGCCGGAGCTTGCTGGGTAGACGAGCAGATAATGTACTTTAACCCTGTAAATTGCTTGGGTTATTTTGAAGGATATGAACATTATCCTTGCACATTAACCCTTGGACTAGGTGCAGATTATTTGGTTGCTACGGGATTAGCTCCAATTGGAAACCATATTTTCGAAGCTCAAGACTTCGACGAATTGGCAGATTGCCCAGTTATGGCCTCTCCGAACCTTAAGCATTTGAGCTACGAAGCAGGAGACAAACTGTTTCACCTTTGGTTTTATGGATTAGAAAATATTCCAGCTGACAAAATCCTTTTAGACTTTAAAAGATTTAGTGAAGTACAGCTCGAAGTAATGGGCGGAATGCCATGCGATGAGTTTCATTTTATGTTTATCATCCCACCTTACAGACACTACCACGGTGTAGAACATCGGAACAGTACGGTTTGTGTGGTTGGACCATCGAAGGATTTTGAGTTGCCTAATATTTACAACGATTTTCTGGGCGTTTCTTCACATGAGCTTTTCCATTTATGGAATGTAAAGCATATTCGTCCTGAAGAAATGTTGCCATACAACTACGAAACAGAAAATTATTCTAAGTTGGGTTATGTCTATGAAGGCTTTACAACCTATTACGGCGACTTATTTTTATCGAGAAGTTTAGTTTTTACCGAACAGGAATTTCATTTTGAGATCAACACCTTTTTTCAACGTCATTTTAGCAATTATGGCAGGTACTATAGATCGCTAGCAGAAAGTTCTTTCGATACTTGGGTGGATGGTTATGTGCCTGGAACACCAAATAGGAAGGTTTCTATTTATGCTGAAGGGGCGTTGAATGCACTGATTTTAGATCTTAAGATTAGAGTAATCACCCAAAACGAAAAATCTTTAGACAGCTTAATGCGTGGTCTTTACCAGTTGGCAAACGAAGGAAAAGGCTATTCTGAGGTATTTATTTTAGATTGGTTGCTCAAAAATACTGGAGTTGATTTTACCGAACATTTCGCACAGCACTATCATAAGCCAATTTCTTTAGAAAATAGTTTGGCAGATGCTTTGGCTTTTGTAGGATGTAAACTCGCTTTAAACAAAGAGTTGAGCTGGGATCAATTATTCGGCTTTGAGTTAAAGAATGTTGCTGGAAATGTGATGGTTAGTAGCATTGCTCCCAATTCACCAGCGGCGATTTCAGGTTTAGGTGTAGACGATTTTATCTTGGAAGTAAATGGAAAACCAGTTCAGGATTTAGACCTGGTTGTTCTAATGAATACAGAAATAACCCAGCTTCAATTGTTGGTTAGAGATATTTGGGAAATGCCAAGAATTATAGAACTCAGCGCTGGCTCGGAACGATTTTATCCGAAATATAATTTGCAAAAAATGGCTGATGCAACCGGACAACAAAAACAGAATTACACGCTTTGGTGTGGGCAGGCTTGGTAGCTTTTGAATGGTTTAGACCCTTTGCGGCCTAGCGCCTTAGTGAGATACAATTTTCTCGCAGAGACGCTAAGACGCAAAGAAAGATTTGAAAAGGCATTAGCAATTTTTATGGTCCCTGCCGCATCTAACATTACATTAATTAAACTTCCTAAACTGAAACCTATAGCCAAGTTTTACATCTAAGAATGAGCCACGATTTATAATGGTGTTGTTAACCACTCTTCCAGGCTCATTGTCGAAAGTGGTAGTTAGGTTTGCTTTGTATATAGGTGTAAGACCTTGATGATAGGTTACATCAAGTACAAACATATCGTTCCCGTATTTATTTGCGAACTTCACTTGCAAGCTTAAAGGAATAGCGATACCGTGCTTAGCCGTTTGGAAGCTTGGCTCTAATGTTTGATTTACGCCTTTTACGTTTTCTCCCATAGAAATATCCCGGAAAGTGTAGCTGTTATAACCCCTAAAAAGCCCAGTAATACCTGTGCCTACAGCAAATTTCCAACGGTTATTGTTCGAGGTAAAAAATGTGTAATGAACTCTAACAGGAATTTTCAAATAGCTCATGGTTCTGTAAGTACCATAACTGTTTTCGGAAACTATTCCAGAATTTACTTTTGCTGTAATGCCAGAATACATAAATATGGTCTCAAGGCTTGCGGTTAATTGAAGCTTTGGGTTGATGTTATAAAATATTCCAATATAAGGAAATCTTTCACTTCTAAACTTTATGCTTTGGTATGGCCCTTGGGTTCTATCTATACCTATCTGTCTGTAATTAACCATGCCAATTTCGAAACCAAATTTGCTGTGCTTAATTTCCTTTTTTTCTGTTAATTCATACCTGCCTTCGAAAATGGTTTTTGAGGCCATCTTAGCTGTAATTGGTAGAATAATTTCAGAATTAGATTGTTGTTTATCTGAAATTACTTTAGAACGTATCAGGTAATTCTCAGACCAGTTCTGGGCAGATGCCTGTGCTCCAACAATTGTTAAGGTTGAAGTAAATAGCGAGTTAAGGAATATTTTTTTCATTCTATTAGGGATATTCTGTTTGTTGATCTAAAGACGCTTAGATGTAAAATAGGTTGCATCTGATTTTATTATTTGAGCTGATTCTCTTTCTTCAATTATTGAGAATGGAATTACAGTGAATCCAAATTTCATTCAAAATCTCAGACATAAAAAAAGGCTTTTGAATTTCTCAAAAGCCTTTTTTAGGGTACTATTTTTGGCTAGTATCTAGCCATTTTTTGCTCTAATATTTTGCAGAATAGCTGCATGTTCGTCGGCAGTTTTGGTGTCTCCATTTCTGCGGCTCATTTTCTCTAGTTCATCCATAATGGTGAAAGCACGAGATGCTTCGCTTTCGTATGCTCGTAAGAACTTACCTTTTAAGCTCATGTAATATTCGAAATCTTCTTGGAAACGTTTGAACAACAATTTGCTAGTTGTGCTTGCTTTTTCTGTTGCACCTGCCAAATAATAAAGCTCAACCATCCTGAAATTCAATTCATTGTAAGGAATTTTATCGTTTGGCATAACTTCTGCACAACGGTCTAGTACAGCGATGGCGCTTGCTTTGTCGTTTTTGGTTAAATGACTTTCGGCCAATCTAACAAAATTGCTTTTCAGGTTGATGGTCATTCTAAAGCTTTCCGGATCAACATAAATGCCTTCATTCAAACCACCCCATTTAAATTTCTCCATAATGTTTTGGTGCATAATTTCAGGTTGAACTCTGCCATTTCTATCTGGAGATTCAATAGGAACCAAACGGTAACACAAGCCTTCTAGCTGGAAGAATTTGTCTAAGCCTAAGTAAGATTCCGAACCCATAGAAATGGTGAAATAGATTGGGCGCTCCCAATTATTTGAACCGATTATGTCTAGAATGGCTAAATCGTTTTTGTATAACCCGTTTTTGGGCAATTCCCACTGTAGGCTAGGTAAAACATAATTGCTGTCTGATGGGTGTACAGTTCCATTGGCTAGTACACGATTTTTATCCACTGGAATTTTCAGGTTCTTGGTTGGGAAGTAGTTAATGTATTCACCACTTTGTACGGGTAATTTTGCAGACTGCCTGTCATCACCAATAAAAGTAATAACCTTGTCTAAATCTGCATAACCATTTAATTTCTTATCGAAGAAAGGTACATAATCTCTAACGCCTTGAACTACTTGATCTGGCTTAAGAATCATTTTTGCCGGCGTACCTTCTGGATAATATTGTTTTCTTGCTTGATTGATGTACCAATCTGTACCTAGCAAACTAAGGTTAATAACTCGAATGTCTCTTCTAATGCCTTCAACTTCCTGTGCGTACCAAAGTGGATAAGTATCGTTATCGCCCATGGTGAAAAGGATGGCGTTTGGTGCACAAGAGTTCAAATAGTTTTCTGCAAAGTGAAGCGCAGTGTATTTAGTTGAACGATCGTGATCGTCCCAGTTTTGTGCTCCCATCAAGGTTGGAATTCCCAAACCAGCAATGGTTGCGATTGCCGCAGCAGGTAGGCTGGCTATTTTCTTTCTAAGGAAGTCCCAGATCATCATAACGCCTAAGCCGATCCACATCGTAAAAACATAATAGGAGCCTGCGTAGGCATAATCTCGTTCACGGGGTTGTAGTGGCTCTGGATTTAGGTAAACGTTAATGGCAATACCTGTAAAGACGAAGAAGATTGCAATTACCCAGAAATCAGTATTCGATTTTTTGTACTGATAGAATATGCCTATTAAACCTAGCAAAAGCGGCAGGAAGAAATAGGTATTATTTGCCTTATTTGCTTTTGATGGCGGAAGATCTTGTGAGCCTAACCGCCACTCGTCTATTGCTTTGATGCCAGAAATCCAACTTCCATTTTCATAATCTAGTCCTTGGCCTTGTGTATCGTTTTGTCGACCAACGAAATTCCACATGAAATAGCGATAATACATGTGGCCAAGTTGGTAACTAAACAAAAAGTTGAGGTTATCGCCATAACTAGGTTTTTGGCCTGGGCGAAGGTTTAACCATTGCTGATAAAAGGTAATGTGTCTCGGTTGTGTTCCAGCTCGTTTATACGCTCTAGGGAAAAGTACATTTTGTTTCGGATCGAAAACTGGAATTGGATCTTTGCCCACTTCAACATAATTTTCTTCTCCTTTGCGGTAGCGCATTTTGCCTTCTTCCTGACCAACCATTTCGGCAGTAAATAAAGGACCAAATGCTAAAGGTCTATCGCCATATTGCTCTCTGTTGATGTAAGAAACTAGGTTTACCGCATTCTCAGGGTTGTTCATGTCGATTGGCGTATCTGCGTTAGAGCGGATTACAATCATGGCATAAGAACTATATCCTAACAGCACAAAAACAAGGGAATGTAAGGCAGTATCTAAGGTTACCCAACCTTTTTGGCGAGCTTTTCTGATTCCGAATACTAAGGCTGCAACAATTAATAGCGCAAAGAACAAAATGCCCGAGCCAAACGGCATTCCGAAACCGTTTACGAAAATTCTATCTGCTATGGCCGCATATTCTGGTATTTTTGGGATAACCAAGAATTGAATAATGCCCAAAATTAGAACAGAAACACCCGCTGCTGCTAGAATTCCGTTTCTAGTTACCTTGTGTTTTTTGAAATAGTAAATGTAAACCATGGCCGGAATTGCCAATAAGTTTAGTAAGTGGACACCTATGGATAAACCCATTAAGTAGGCAATTAAGATAAGCCATCTGTTTGAATCTGGCTGGTCTGCAACGTTTTCCCACTTAAGAATTGCCCAGAAAACTATGGCAGTAAAGAATGCCGATAGTGCGTAAACCTCGCCTTCTACGGCTGAAAACCAGAAAGAGTCTGAGAATGTACATGCTAATGCGCCTACTGCACCAGAACCCATAATGGCAATTATTTTACCCAAATCTAGCTCTCCATCTTTCAGTGCAATTTTCTTTGCAAAAGCGGTTATGCTCCAGAAGAGGAAAAGGATTGCAAAACTGCTTGCAACGCCAGAGAATAAATTTACCATGGCTGCAACTCGATCTGCTCCCGAAGCGAATTGGGTGAAGATATTGGCCATTAAAAGGAATAATGGTGCGCCTGGCGGGTGTACTACTTGGAGTTTGTAAGCAGCAGAGATGAACTCGCCACAGTCCCAAAAACTAACGGTTGGTTCTATGGTTAGCGCATAAACGGCGGTGGCTATTGCGAATACAATCCACCCGCTGATGTTGTTAATCTTTTGATAATTCATTCTTAAATTTTTGCCAAAGGCCGAAATTAGAAAAAGATTGTGAGATTATATGCTTTTAGGCGTGTTAAGGTTATTGTGCAATTTAACATATATTTTTTGGGGTGGAAGGGGGTGGGGTATTTTTTTGGGTTGATTTGGTGAGTAAGGTGGCGTGAGGATTATGATTTGCATTTGCGTTATGTCGTTTTAGGGTGTTTTATTTCTTCTGAATTGGATGTTATTTATTATTGCAACCAGTTTTTTATGAATAGATGATAGGGGTACTTGCAGGCAAAACATCGTAAATAAAAGAAAAGAAAGCATTTTGATAAGTACATTGGCCGTTTTTAGTAAAATACCCTCGCTTACAAGTTTGAATGTATTAAATTATGGTATAGCAATTTCCTGTTTTTTAGAATTCTTAATAGATTTTTTAAATTTTATGATGGTTTTATAACCAACACGTCTGATTTATTTACTTGTAGTTGGCAATTTCTTGTTTGCAATTAGCAGTTTCTTGTTTGTAGTTATCAGTTTCTTGATTACAGTTAATAGTTTCTTGATTGCAGTTAATAGTTTCTTGTTTGCAGTAAATAGTTTCTTGTTTGCAGTAAATAGTTTCTTACTTGCAGTTGGTAGTTTCTTGTTTGCAG
>DAIRTB010000010.1:0-10610 GCA_036804105.1 Bacteroidota bacterium
TCTTATTTAGACTAGAAAAACTATTTGCCTAATCCCCATAAATTTTACCTGACCCGTTTTTTTTCAAGTGAAGCAGAATCTCAACCAAAACCAAATAAAATCTATTGCAGTAAAGATTCACTCTCAGGGTTTTGCATAAAATTTCAAGCCAATTTCAAAATCAATATGAGGATTTGGGATTGCTTAATTAAATATGAGACCTCCGGTGATTACCTTATAAATGAAGATTCACTAATAATTAATCTCACTACATTAGAAAATTACACCACAAAAACTTCATTGAATTTGTATTCGATAGAAAAATTAGATTCTTCAGAAAGCGATTCAATAGATATTTTGGTCAATTTATTATCTAAAGAAAGAAATCAACCGATTCCATTTGGGGAGATTTTTCTTAGTAATGCCCCAAGCTTTGAAGCTTCCACTAAGATAAAATCTTACCACGCAGATCAGATGGGAAATGCTTATTTGAAAGTACCAAAAGATTCTACCACGTATTTTGTATCAACAGGTTACACTGCTGAATATTGGCAATTCTTCCCTTTCGAAGCAAATACAAATCAAGCAATTAAAGTTTCATTGGGAGACCTTTTCCAAATTCCAGAACTTCCACAAGATTTCAAATTCATTATCCTAGAAAGTAGTAAAAAGAAAATTTTAGTAAAGGATCTTAATTCCAATATTGAAACCTTGCTATTAAAAAACAAAGGATTCAGATAGCCCAAATAACATCATCTCAAAACTAAAAAGCCCCACTTAGATTTCTAAATGGGGCTTTTTATACTTATTAATTGGTAGAAATATACTCCAATGGCGCATCCGGACCAATTGGTAGCCCTAAAAGATACCATACCACAAATAGCAAAACCCAACCAACAAAGAATACAATACTATATGGAATCATGGTAGAAATAACGGTTCCCATACCCGCTTTTTTATCGTATTGTTGAACGAAGGCAATAATGAGCGCAAAGTAACTCATCATTGGAGAAATGATATTGGTTACACTATCTCCAATTCTGTATGCAACTTGAGTCAATTCTGGAGAATATCCATTCAACATAAACATTGGAATAAATACAGGTGCCATAATTGCCCATTTAGCCGAAGCACTACCCATAACCAAATTTATTAAAGCAGCTATCACCATGAAGCTGATTAAAAGTGGAATTGGTCCTAAGCCAGAAGCTTTCAAGCCCTCTGCCCCGTTTACTGCTACAACCATGCCTAGGTTTGTCCAATTGAAATAGGCAACAAATTGAGCTGCAAAAAACACCAAAACAATGTAAGAACCAAGAGTTTCCATAGATTTGGACATACCCTTCATTACATCAAAATCGTTTTTGAAGGTTTTGGCTCCTATTCCATAAGCAATACCCATAATCGCCGCAGAAAGAAAAATTATGGCTACAATACCTTGCATAAATGGCGATTTAAGCAAACCGTTGGTTACACCATCTCTTAAGAATCCCGCTCCAGGAATGGTCCAAGGGTATAAAACACCGTAAACCATTATTAAAATAATTAACAACAATGCAATATTGGCAAATCGTAATCCACGTTTTTCAGATGCCGACATAGATTTTAATTCATCTGACACCGTTAAATCGCCTTCATATTTGCCTAGCCTTGGAACCACAATTTTCTCAGTAACCCATGTGCCCAAAAATGTTATTAAAAATGTAGAAACCGCCATGAAATAGTAGTTACAGGCTGCATTAACGGTATAACCAGGATCTATAATTTTTGCTGCTTCCTCACTCAAACCTGAAAGTAACGGATCAATTGTACCTAAAAGTAAATTGGCACTATATCCACCTGAAACACCAGCAAAAGCTGCCGCTAAACCAGCAATTGGATGTCTTCCGGCCGATTTAAAAATCAATGCAGCTAAAGGAACGAGCAAAACATACCCTACTTCTGATGCTGTATTAGAAATAACTCCTGCAAATACAATTACCAAGGTTAATAATCTTGGAGGCGATTTAAGCACCAGCAATTTTAATGCTGAGCCTATTAATCCAGAACCTTCTGCAATACCAATGCCTAGCAAGGCTACCAAAACAGTTCCTAATGGTGCAAAATTGGTAAAATTTGTTACCATCTCTTTGAGAATTCTATCTAAGCCTTTCTTAGACATTAAATTTTCAACAAAAAATACTTTCTCGCTAGGCGTGCCAGCATTTAAGGTAACAGATAAGTCGAAAAGGCTTACAACCCATGATAAAGATATTACCAATAAAGCTGCAATTGCAAACAAGGTTGCAGGGTGTGGGAGTGCATTTCCCGTTTTTTCAATGATGCTAAGAAATTTGTCTACCCAGCTTTTACGCTTTATGGTTGTATCTTTTTCAGACATAATGGTGATTTAATTTTGAGAAAACGAAAATAGTAAAATCATTAGCATACCCCTAAGAAATTTGGATAATTAGAAAAAGACCTAGAAAATAGCTTTGTTTGATCCTCATTTTTATACTTCGGAAACTTACACCAATAAAAAAAGGTCGTTTTTCTTAAATCTTCAAAAATCTAATTTTTTACAAATGAAATTATTAGAAAAAAAACCTTTTCAAGTAAGAAATCTATCTTTTCATAGGAATTTAAAGTCGAAGAGTCTTTGATATTTTCATTTTTATTAGCTTTGTCTACCAATCCCCAATATATGATAAAAAAAATTACAATTGTTCTTGGATTAATTTCCACTTCAATTGGAGCTTTAACAGCTCAAACCACTATTCCATCTGGATCACAAGCGTTACCAATTCTTCCAGATAGTGCACGGTTTGCGGTAATTAATTTAACTACTAGTTCTGTTAACGTACCAACAAGAGGCGCAAACCAGACTTGGAATTACAGCAATGTAAGCAGTACAATTTTCTTTAATTCCTATTTTTCTCAGCCAGATAACAACCCAAATTATCCCAATGCAACAGCCTTAAATATTTATAACCCTTATTTAGGTTCGTTAGCATTAAACAATAGCAGAGCTTATTATCAGGTAAATGCAAATGGTATATTTTATCTTGGTTATCAAACAGCAATTGGTTCTTATTCTATTGGATCAGTAACTGGTAATAATGCAGATTCGCTTAAGGCACTTTCGTCTGTTAACAATGTAAACTCTAACAATCAAACACTTAAATTACCTCTAAATTTCGGAGATACTTGGTCTACAAATTATACAGAATCGTCTGATTTTTTACTAACCTACACAGCTGTTGGATTAATAAATGCTCCAGTTCAAATAAAACAAACTAATACAAGCACAGATTCTATAGTAGGTTGGGGAAACCTTACCATTGGTGGCAATGGTTACAACCAGATACCAGCCCTTTTATTAGATATCAAAAATACAATTGTAGATAGTTTCTTTCTCAACGGCCAACCAGCGCCAGCGCTACTTTTAGGTGCTTTGGGATTAACTCAAGGCTCAGTTAGAACTTTTAGAAGTAATGAATTTTATGTTTACGATCCAATGGAAGTTAAACTTAGATCTGCTTTATACATTGAAACAGATCTTGCAACTAATTCTGTTGTTTCTTTTTGCTCTTACGATAGATCTACCTTTAAAGGAAACGTATCAGTAAAAAATGCGAGTTTAGACCTTGGAATTAAGCTTTTTCCAAATCCAGCAGTCCAGTCTAATATTGTAACCCTAAGTTTCAAAAAACCGAATACAAATAATTTGAATTTAGAAATTCATAGTATTGGTGGTCAACTAGTTAAATCGACTGTTATTCCCGAAAATACCAATCAAATAAGTTTAGACTTAAGTGAATATGCTGAGGGCATGTATTTTGTTAGATTGCTCAATGAGCAGAAACAAGTTGTTTTTTACGAAAAAGTTATTCGCTAAAATTAGATTTCCAAAATCAGAAGCCTGCAAGGAAATGAAACCTTGCGGGCTTTTCTTTTTTGGTGAATTTCGATTGCGAGGGAAATTAATTTCCTTTCAGAAATCCACCTAAAAAAATAAAAACTAAATTTGTAGATAATCACCAAAAACGATGCGGTGTTTTATAACTTTATCGTTTCTAAAAAATATTATACCATGCTAAAAATTCAAGCAATTGGCAATCTAGGTAAAGATGCCGAAATCAAAGAGGTTAATACTCAATTTGTAATTTCTTTCAGTGTAGCAATAAACAACAGAAGCAAAGACGCAAGCGGTACCATAATTAACACCACAACTTGGTTAAACTGCGATTTTTGGAAAAGAGATAGAAATAGCACAACTGTAGCTCAATATCTTAAAAAAGGAACATCCGTTTATATTGAAGGATATCCGAAAGTAAGAACCTATACCACAGCTTCTGGAGAGCATAGGGCCGATCTTACGGTTAGAATAGACAATCTAGAATTTGTGGGTGGAAGAAAAGACGACGATAATCAAGGAGGAACTCAACAAACAACTGATCAAAACCAAAACGCTCAAAATTACAACCAACCGCAAAACAATAATGGAGATTCGCAAGGGCAAGGTGTAAGTTACAATAACTCAGATTCTACCGACGATCTTCCATTCTAACTAATTTGTTTCTTTTAGTAAATGATTAGTAAACTAAGCATAGACCGTGTTTTAGACACCGCCGATATTGTAGAAGTAATTGGCGATTACGTAAAATTGAAACGTTCTGGTTCCAATTTCGCAGGTTTATGCCCGTTTCACAATGAAAAATCACCTTCGTTTAGTGTTTCTCCAGTTCGAAGAATTTATAAGTGTTTCGGATGTTCTGCGGCTGGTAACGTAATTAATTTCTTAATGGCGCACGATAAATTAACTTATCCTGAAGCTATTAGAGCATTGGCAAAACGCTATCAAATTACATTAGACGAAGATAACGAGCGAAGCGAAGAAGCAGATCTTGCTTTTCAAGAACAGGAAAGCTTATTTATTGCCAATAACTTTGCAAAAGAAACATTTAAGAATTGGCTTATTGATGAGGATGAAGGGAAAGCAATTGGCCTCTCCTACTTTCAGGAGCGAGGCATCACCCAAGAAAGCATAGAAAAGTTTGAGCTAGGTTACAGTTTAGATGGAAAAGATGCTTTCTATCAATTAGCTACAAAAAATGCATTTTCAACAGATGTTTTGGTAAAATCTGGTTTGGTAACTCAAAGCGAGTTTGGCGGCAATTACGATCGTTTTCGTGCAAGAGTAATGTTTCCAATCCATAATATGGGCGGAAGAGTAATTGGTTTTGGCGCAAGAACCTTGCTGAAAGACAAAAAAATTGCCAAATATCTAAACTCACCCGAAACACCAATTTACAACAAATCGCACTCGCTTTATGGTATTTTTCAAGCACGAACCGCCATTAGAAAAACAGAAAACTGCTATTTAGTGGAAGGTTATACAGATGTAATTTCCATGCATCAGGTGGGTGTAGAAAACGTAGTTGCATCTTCGGGCACCAGTTTAACTCTAGAACAAGCTAGATTAATAAAACGACTTTCCAATCTCGTTACCGTAATTTATGATGGCGATTTTGCAGGCATAAAAGCATCTATACGAGGAATTGGCATACTGTTAGAAAGTGATCTTAATGTAAAAGCTGTTAGATTACCAGAAGGACAGGATCCTGACTCTTATGCAAAAAGTATTGGAGCAAACGCTTACAAAGCTTACATTGAAACCAACAGCATAGACTTTTTAAGTTTTCAAGCTAGCATTTTGTTGGAAGATAGTGGTAACGATCCACTGAAAAGAGCTACAGTAATTCAGCAAATGGTAGATACAATTGCATTAATTCCAAATGCAATTAAACGGGAAACATTTCTAACCAAAGTAAGCGAGTTGATGGCTGTTCAGCCAGAAATGCTTTTGAACGAAGTAAATAAGGCTCGAACGAAGCTACTAAAAGGAAAGTTTAATCCTTCTGAACAAAACACCACAAGTCCAGAAGTTACTGATTTTAATACTGAAAATCCTTCTTATAAAGAATTACCTGTTAAGACAAAATTAGCTAACAATGCAATTATTGAGCGAGATATAATGCGCATAATAATAAAATATGGCACTGAAGCTTACGATGAAAATAGCAGCGTAGTAGAATATATTATTTCAGAATTAAGCGATATGGATTGGGAAGACCCAATTTCTTTATTACTTTTTAATACCGTTCAAGAAATTCTGGCCTCTGAAATCCAATTTGATTCCCAGCTGCTAACCAATCATGCTAATCAAGATGTTCAAAAGTTTGCAATAGATCTGGCAATGAAGGAAACCCAACTTTCTGTAAATTGGGAAACCAAACACCAGATAGATATAACCAAACCAGAAAGGTTAATTCACGAAGATGTAGATTCTGCTTTGGGAAGATTAAAGCTCAGGAAACTTCAAAAAGTGCTTCAAGAGGAGATGGAAGCTTATAAACTTACAGAAGACCCAGAATTGCAAATCCAGATTTTACAAGATTTTAAAGCGCTAAATGAGCTCAAAAATAAATTGGCAGGTTTTACCAATACTATAATATTGTAAATTCAATAAACTAAGTTACGTTTAAATATGAGTGGCTTAGATACTTTTGTGGGATTGCAATACAAGCAGGCTAAACATCATCTAATAGAAAAGAAAAAAGCGCCAAACATAAAGTAATGGCGCTTTTTTATTGGATGAAATTAATTCTAGGGTTGCGCTAATATTTTCTTTTTCTCAGCATCGAATTCTGCTTGAGTGATAATGCCCTCATCTAACAATTTTTTCAATTCACGAAGTTTTGCAGCTTTAGTGTAAACTACAGGTTCTTGGTTTGTGGGTGAATTAGGATTCTCTGGAGTTGGCAAAGGAGTGGTTTCTGTCTGGGTCGGATTTGGTCTTAATGGAGGTAGCGGAGCAACTTCGTCTTGGTAATAACCTTCTGGAACTAGTTCGAAAGAACGATACTCATCGTAACCTAGAGCCCATAGAAAGGGAATCCAACAAATAAAACCACCAATAATTGGTCCAATCATCGGCTTTTCATTTCTAACTAATGGTGCATAAAATGGTTCATACCCAGGGTGTTCAATTTTAATGGTTTGACTAGTACCAAGAAGTTTTGTATCTTGATAAACCACAGGAGATTTCCCAATATAAGCATTGTTTACATAAACTTTTGCTCCGGGGGGATTTGTTTCTATTGCTGTATAACTAGAGCAGGAAACTAAAAATAGCGAAGATGCCAGAAAGAGAGATAATATGCGCTTCATAATAACAAAGATATACTTATTTAAGTGTTCTTTGTAAAGACAAACAAAAATGTTGCCAACCCCTATTTAAGGTTGAAAAATATTTTAAAAAAATTTTCAGTACCCATGCAACCAAGCCGAAGCTAATAAACGTCTAGGTGGGTATAAGGATCAAAATGAAAATAGTGTTTAACGATACAGCCATAATTGAAGATTGCCTGAAAGGGAAGCGACAAGCTCAGGAAGCGTTGTATAAACACTTCAGTAAGAAAATGTTTGCAACTGCTTTTAGGTATGCTGGAAATATGGAAATTGCTCAAGACATTCTTCAAGATGGATTTGTGAAGGTGTTTAATAACCTGAAGAATTATAACGGTTCTGGCTCTTTAGAAGGTTGGATTAGAAGAATTGTTGTGAACACCTCCTTAGATTACCTTAGAAAGAAAACCATGCTATTTAGCTTGAATGAATTTGATACAGATGTAGAATCAACCGAAGATGTAAGTGCAAAATTAAATGCAGCAGATTTAATGCAAATGGTTTCGGCATTGCCAGATGGATATAGAACCATTTTTAACTTGTATGCAATTGAAGGCTTCTCGCATCGGGAAATTAGCGAGATGCTACAGGTATCGGAAGGAACATCGAAATCTCAATTGGCAAGAGCCCGAAACATTTTAAAAAACAAAGTATTGGCGTTAGAAACCCCTAGAAAAAATGAAAAAAGTATCTGAAAATAAAATAGACCAATTGTTTCAAAATGAATTATTTGATTTTGAAATGGAGGCACCTGCTGGTTTGTTCGATCAGATTAAACCAGGAATAGAAAAGAAAAGCGGAATTAACCCTTGGATTATGCGAGTAGCTGCCGCAATATTAATTCTCATTGTAGCTATCTTCTTTTTCTTGCCCAATAAAGAAAAAGCTGTTGAAATTGCTGTAACTCAGCAGGATTCAACCACAAATCAGCATAAAAAAGAACTTAATGGTTCGGAAACAGAACTTGAAATTTCAAACCCAGTAGCTCAAAATGCTGAGATTGATTTGAAAACCCAAGAAAATAAAAATTCAAATAGTTCTTCTTTAGCCACTAACAAACCTAAGGAGCAAATTGATAAAGGATACAAAAAGACGGAAATTGAAAATCATGATTTAATTCTACCAAATGATAATAATCTGAAAAACATAAAACAGAAACCGCAAGAAGTAGAGATTCCAAAAGTGATTATACCAGTTCCATACAACGAAGAAATGCCTGTTGCGTATAAAGATTCAAAACCAACAGAAGAACAGATTAAAGCAGATGCAAACGCAGTTCTTGCTAATAACACGGAATCGCTAAAATTTCAACTCGTTAAAAAAGCAGCCAAGTTTATTTCGAAAAAAACACCTGCGCAAATCGAAATAGACACAGATACCACACAAAACAATCAAGAAAAGTTGGTTTACCGCATGGCTCTTGGTGGTTTAAGCTTTAGTGGAAGTAAGAAAATTCAACCGTAACAAATTAAAACCTTATAATAATGAAAAAATCAATTTTAATGGCATCGCTATGCCTAATCGGATTGCAAGTAATTGCACAAGAAAATGAGGAGATCAAGGTCGAATCTAAAAAAAATAAAGTGGAAGTGGAAGTTAATGACACTACTAAAAAGGAACAAAAGGTAATCGTTATTAAAACAGATTCAGACACGATTACCATAAATATTCCAAACAAAACCAAAACCACCACCGAAAAAAAAGAAGCAAAATTTAAGGATGGTATGTACATGGATCTAGGCTTTAATACGCTTTTAGATAACAATAGCTTTAATCTCTCTGCCGCCAACAAAGAGATGGAATTAAGACATGGAAAATCGATAGGAGTAAATCTTGGTTATATGGCTTCTGCACCAATTCTAAAAAATGGTGGACTGAATTTCATTTATGGATTGGGATTTGAGTTTGCCAACTATCGACTCAAAAGCAACAACCGAATTACAACAGATACGCTTGGCACCTTAGTGTTTACAGAGAATCCAGGAACGGTAAACAAAAACAAACTTGGTATGAACTACATAAATGCACCACTAATGTTGCAAGTTAAAACAAACCCAAAACGTAGTAAGAAATCAGTAAACATTGCAGTGGGAGCAGAATTTGCTTATTTATTAGGAGGCCGCCAAAAGTTGAAATATGAAGTTGATGGCAAATCTCAAAAAGACAAGGTAAAAGACGATTTCAGAGCACAACCCTTTAAAGCAAGTTTTGTAGCTCGTGCAGGAATTGGCGAATTCGAACTATTTGCTCGTTATAGCGCAGACGAATTATTCAGAGGCCCAAATAACCCAACCGTAACCCCATTAATGATCGGAATAAACATTTTCGGAATAAACTAAGCCAACTCAATTTTCAAATTATTTAGTTAGCCATGGCCCCAGAAACGATCTGGGGCTTTTTTCTGGACTAAAAACCTGTTTTTAGCGTATATTTGCAACTTAAAATTTTAATCAAAATATTATGAAAAAATTATTATTACTTCTAACACTTTTTATTGGTGCATTTTCAGTTACTAATGCACAGGAATACAGAAACGGTATTGGTATTAGAGGTGTTGGAATTGGTGGTGGAGGAATTACCTTTAAACATTTTTATTCAGGTTCAAAAGCATTAGAATTTCATGGTTATGGTAATGGTAACTTTGGTGCTTTGTCAATTTTGCATGAATGGCACTGGGATTTGAATTCTCCTGGATTACAATGGTTTGCTGGTTTAGGTGGAACCGTTTATAGTATCAGAAATGGAAATAAATACAATAATTACAGAGGCACAAGTATTGCTGCATGTGGTATTATTGGATTAGACTATAAATTTCAAGGTGCACCAATTGGTTTACAACTAGATTACAAACCTATACTTGCATTTGGTGAACTTGGTTTTATTGGAGATGAAGTTGCACTATCAGTTAGATTTACATTTTAATTTTAAATCAATAAAAAAGCTCCTTTAGAGGAGCTTTTTTTATGGCTGTAGATCTCTAAACTACAAAATCTTAATACCGCATACTGTGAAAACAGTGTTTTGTACTATTTCTAAATATAATAGCCAAAAGTTGATATTCCTATTTCCCATCCTTAAACTACCTTCGCCTTCCGCTCGGAATTTCGGGCTTATACAATTGAAATCTGGATGGATTTGAAGTTCTTGGAAACGAGTTGTTAGATAAATCTACATCGGCAGTTTCTTGGTAGGGATCTAAAATAAACTGCTTCACTGATTTATCTGTGGCAATAACCTTGCTTGCTTTCACTTCGCTATCTAACCAAATCTCAGCTGGGAAACGTACTATTTCGCTTGTGCCATCTTCATAGGTTAATTCTAAGATTATTGGCATCGGAATTCCTCCTAATTCACTAAAATTCAATTTTAATGAAAAAATAATAACAAATCAAATAAAGCCA
>DAIRTB010000010.1:10620-16076 GCA_036804105.1 Bacteroidota bacterium
ATTCGTAGTAATATTTACCCGATTCAAACTTCTTTATATCTTGGGGATTTAATGCTGCTTTTCTTTCCTCAAAAGTTTTAAGGTCTTGTGGCTTCACAGCAAAGCGATCCACTCTATTGAAGGTGTCTAACAAAGCTTGATTTAATTCAACGGCAGTTTTCTTAACTTGATCAAGATTACGGTAATAACCAATATCTCGTTTCTCGTTTGCTTTCTCTGCTTTTTGGGCTTCCATCTCAGCTTTCAAATCCAACTTAGGTGCTTGGTACGATTTTACATCGTCTAAAGAAATATCAACGTAATCGGTAGTGTAGAACCAAGCTCGCCAAAACCAATCTAAATCTACACCCGATGCATCTTCCATCGTTCTAAAAAAATCTGCAGGATTTGGATGCTTAAATGCCCACCTTCTTGCGTATTCTTGAAAAGCAAAGTCGAATAATTCTCTGCCCATAATGGTTTCTCTGAGGATGTTTAAGCCTGTTGCTGGCTTTCCATAAGCATTGTTTCCAAACTGCTTAATGGATTCCGAATTGGTCATAATGGGCTCTAAACCAGCTTTATCACCTTTCATGTAACCCGTAATATATCTGGCAGGACCTCTAAACGATGGATAATCTCTATCCCATTCTTGCTCAGCTAAATATTGTACAAAGGTGTTCAAACCCTCGTCCATCCAAGTCCATTGGCGTTCGTCTGAATTGATAATCATCGGAAAAAAATTATGCCCAACTTCGTGAATAATTACCGAAATCAAGGCATATTTTGTGCGCTCGCTGTAGCTTCCATCAAGTTGTGGGCGAGCTCCATTAAAGGAAATCATAGGGTACTCCATCCCTCCTACTGGTCCGTTTACTGAAATAGCAACCGGGTAAGGATAATCGATGGTATGTTTCGAGTAAACTCGTAAAGTATGTGCAACTGCTTCAGTAGAATATTGCGACCAAAGTGGATTTGCCTCGTTTGGATAGTACGACATTGCCATTATATCTTTACCGCCAACTACTACGTTACAAGCATCCCAAATAAATTTTCTGGAGGATGCCCATGCGAAATCACGCACGTTTTTGGCTTTATAAATCCACGTTTTGGTAGCTTTTTCAACCGTTTTCTCTTTTTCTTTTGCTTCCGATGGCGTTACAATCATAATAGGATGTTCCGCTTTTTTGGCTTGAGCAAATCGTTGTATTTGGGTCGATGTTAACACTGCCGATGCATTCTGCAGCTCACCAGTTGAAGCCACGATGTGATCTTTTGGGACAGTAATCTGCACTTCATAATCGCCAAAAGGAAGGGTAAACTCTCCCCTACCTAAAAATTGCTTGTGCTGCCAGCCTGCCCAATCGGTATAAACTGCCATTCTTGGAAACCAATGTGCTAACTCGTAAATGCAATTATTATCATTAAAACACTCGTAACCAGTTCTACCTCCCACTTGCTTAGAATTGTTCATGTTGTAAAACCACCCAATGTTGAAAGCAATAGATTTTCCTGGCATCAAGTTGCTAGTTAAATCTATACGCATCATGGTTTTGTTGATGGTAAAATTCATGGTTTTTCCTGAACGATCGGTAACCGTTAGATTTTTGTAACCCCCATCATAATCTGATTCTTCGTAGTTTTTCAATCCTGCGGCATCTTGATTCGGATTCAAGCTATTGTTTCTAATCTTCTTAGAATCTGAATCTTTGTCCCAAATGTTTTGCTCCAATTGCACCCACAGATATTTCAGCACATCTGGCGAGTTGTTGGTATAGGTTATGGTTTCTCTTCCCTTAATGGTTTTGTTTGCTTCGTCTAGCTCTACAAATATTTGATAGTCAGCTTTTTGCTGCCAGTACTCATGGCCAGGTGCACCAGAACCCGTTCTGTAGGTATTAGGTGTTGGCCACTCAGATTCCATCTGGCGGAACTTAGATTTATCTTGCGCCTGCAAGGAAAAAACAGAAAGAAAAGCAATTAATAATGAGGTAATTAATTTCATAAAGGAAAACTCTTAATTAAAATTGAAGCGGCTAGGCCAAGGATAAAGGTGTTTAAAAAAAAGGAGAATTTCTGCTCTCTCACTTTGAAAATTTGGAAGAATACAAACCTTAGTAATAAAAAGCAGATAATTATTACAATCTGCCCCAATTCAATACCCACATTAAATGCCATTAATGGCCAAAAAATATTGGTCTCTCTGCCAAGAATTGCTTGAAGGTATCCAGAAAAACCGAGACCGTGAATTAATCCGAAAACCAGAATTAAACCATAAAGCGCCTTTATGCGGGTTCCAGACTCTTTATCGATTGCAAACAAATTGAAAATAGCAGTTGCGCAAATGGTTAATGGAATAAAGAACTCAACCCAATCTGAATTTACAGAAACCAACTTTAAGGTTGCAAGCGCTAAGGTAATAGAATGGCCTACTGTAAATGCGGTAATTAGCCAAAAAAGCTGCTTGTAGTTTTTGCCACCAAATCCAATAGTAAGCAATACCACAAAAAGTAAATGATCGTAGGCATTTAAATCTAAAATATGGCTGAACCCCAGTTCTAAATACAGACCAAATTGTTCCATGTTGCAAATGTAATCCATACTTTCAATTGCAATTGAAATGATTAGAAATTCGAGTTAAGTTTACAATTTTTAAGTATTGGGGCTCATTTTAAATGGTTATTGCCTAAATTTTAAAATATAAGATTACATAATAAACTTAAAACCCACAATACTGTTTCACCATTAGAAATGGGAGAACTTCTGAAAATCCAGAAACAAAAAATTGCAATTGTTTGGTTTAAGCGAGACTTGAGATTTACAGATCATGAGCCGCTTTTCAAAGCGCAGAAGCAAGATCTTCCCATTTTGCTTTTGTACTGCTTCGAACCATCGGTTATGAACTACGATGATTCCGATGTTCGGCATTGGAGGTTTGTGTACGAATCTTTGCAAGACATGCAAGATAAATTGCTCAATCTCAACACCCAAGTCTTTATTTTCCATGAGGAAGTGATACCTGTTTTAAGCAAAATTTCATCAAGCTATTCCATAAAGAAAATCTTTTCGCACCAAGAAATTGGGAATAACTTAACCTTTCAGCGAGATTTGAAAGTAAAGCAATATTGTAATGAAAACAGTATTCTTTGGACTGAATATCAGCACAATGGAGTAATTAGAAGACTTAAATCAAGAAAAACCTGGGAGAAACGTTGGGAAGATTTTATGCGCTCTCCGCCAAAACTGATCGATGAAAATAAATGGAATTTTCTTTTTTTAGATGATGGATTTTACAAAGCAAATAAAGGTAAAGAACTACCCCCTGAAATCACCCAAAAAAATAAGAATTTCCAGCCTGGAGGCGAAACCTATGGTTGGAAATACCTAAATGGTTTTTTAAAGGAGCGTTATGTGAATTACAGCAAGCACATTTCGAAGCCGGCACTTAGCCGAAAAAGCTGTGCGAGAATTTCTCCCTACTTAAGTTATGGCAATTTGAGTATGCGAATGGTGTATCAATTTACACTTCAGCATTATGAAAAAGCGCAGAACAAAAGTGCACTTAAGAACTTCATGTCTCGCTTGCATTGGCATTGCCATTTTATGCAAAAGTTTGAAGATGAGTGCAGTATGGAGTTCGAAAACATCAACAAGGGTTACGATGCAATTGTAAAACCTCGCAACGAGGCTTACATTTCGGCTTGGCAAAATGGACAAACGGGTATACCGATTGTAGATGCTTGTATGCGTTGCTTGGCACAAACTGGTTATATAAATTTCAGAATGCGGGCTATGGTAGTATCGTTTTTTTGCTTCAATCTGTGGCAAGATTGGCGAGAGCTACATTTTCTTGCTCGCCAGTTTTTAGATTACGAACCCGGAATTCATTATCCACAATTGCAGATGCAGGCTGGAGTTACGGGAGTTAACACAATTAGAATTTACAATCCGATTAAAAATTCTCAAGACCACGATGCAGAAGGTGTTTTCATAAAAACTTGGATTCCAGAATTGAAAGAAGTTCCTGCTGAGCTTATTCACGAACCTTGGAAGCTAAGCCAAATGGAACAGCAACTTTACAAAGTTGAAATCGGAAAAGACTACCCCTTGCCTATTGTAGATGTTGAAGCCAGCCGAAAAGCCGCCTCCGATTTGGTTTGGAGCATAAGAAAAAAAGACATCACCAAAACAGAAGGTAAAAGAATTCTGAAAAAGCATGTGAATAACCCAAATAAGAAAACCAACGAAATTAGAGGGTAACTAATAGGTATGATGGAGATTACAAGAATTTAGGTTAAAGGTAATACTGTTATAAGCCTCTTTTTTTTAACTAAGTTTGAATATTGATAGTAATTCAAAATGGAAATTTTTAAAAATTAACTTAAAAGTGAATTATTATTTGCAAAATTCAATTAAAAGTGAATAGATTTGTACTAGAAATATTCGATGACCATGGAAAGATGTGCACCTTTTATACCGTAAGGTGGGAAGATGCAGAACTTTCAGAAACGGAAAAGTTTTTTCAAAAATTTAGAAATGACGTAATACTTAATAGACCGCTTTTAGAACTTGCTATCTTTTTAGAAGAGGTTATAGGGGCTGAACTTGGTGCATTAAATGAGTTTTTTAGATTTGAAAACTTAGCACATGCACTTCCACCCTCTGGCAACTTTAAAGTAGCAGATGTTTATATCTCCTATGGGAATTTTCCGCTCCGATTGTATTGTTTACGAATTTCAGAAACTTTAGTAGTGCTTTTTAACGGTGGAGAAAAAACAACAGTTAAGGCCCAAGTTGGAAAAGCTAGACCTTCATTTCAGGAAGCAAATATTTTCGCAAAACGTATTTTAGATGCCTTGATTCAAAAAGATATTTATATTGAAAACGACGAAAGAACATTTCGATATTATAATGGAAGTACACTAATAATCCTTTAAAAGAAAAATAAAGATGAGAAGCAAAATATTTCAAGAAATTTTAGACGAAACACCGGCAGACGTAATAATCTTTGTTCGTCTTTATGCTCATTTAGTAGTTCGCATCAATGAACTTTTGACTGAGCAAAACATCAACAAAAAGGAATTGGCTGATAAATTGGATAAAAAGCCCTCTGAAATTTCGAAATGGTTGAGTGGTGAGCACAATTTCACGCTGCGTTCTTTAGCCAAATTATCTGCAGAATTGGGCGAACCTTTGTTGGAAGTTCCCAAACGAAAAACTGCAACAGAATTTGACGAAACTATGGCTTCTAGAGTACACCAATTTGTAAGCTATAACAGTTATAACACCCAATCAGATGCAAAAACTTGGCAGGTTGCCGAGGACGCTGCACCTTACAACGATTTAAATTATGCAGGATAATACCCTATTCGATCCAGAGAAAATTTCTATGGTTGAGTTCAAAATGATTAAAGGTCAAGTAGAAACCCCTGAAAATTTTGACAATGCCTCGGTTTCTGGCCATCAATTAGATAATG
>DAIRTB010000011.1:0-15653 GCA_036804105.1 Bacteroidota bacterium
ACAAAGGTGATTACCTGTTTTTTCAAAATCCCTATCGTAACCTCTTGTATCTAAATATCCCCCATCGTAATTATTCCAGCCATTCTGAAGATGTATTTCGTCCCCATAGTTTAAGGTTTGTGCAATCGAATCAATTTGAAAAAGAAGCGAAATTGCTAATGCGAAAAATTTAATTTTGTTCATGATTAAAATGGTTTGGTTTAACACTTACTCTAGTTTAGCCTTTTCAGTATCCTGCTTTTTAGTTCGAAACAAAGGTTGCATTAGGTACTAAAACTTTAAAATTTTAGGGACAGAATCACGATTTCAGGGATGGAATTTAAATTATAGAAGTGAGCAGACAAAAATCGCCCAAATTAAAGCAATCAAGCCTTAATTAAAAGGCAGTTACTTGAAGGTGGTTACTATTTTGTATCATGGCAATTTAATTTATCAGGGTATAATAAAATCTTGGAAATTCTTAGAAACTGGAATTTCGATATTTTTAACCACCACACTTTTTAGGTTAAATTTCTCAATTTTGTCTTTATTAACCACATAAGCTCTATGAACCTGTATAAAAGAACTATTTGAGAGCACTTCTAATATTTGTTTGATTGTAGATCGAGATTTATAGAATTTTTTATCTGTATGAATTAGCAAATAATTTCCATCTGATTCTATATAGTTTATTTCGTTTACAGGAAGCTCTACCTGATATTCCTGGTCTTTAACTATAATTTTGGGTATGATTTTTTTATCTGAATGGCGGATAGCAATTTCTACCGATGTAATTAAATCAACGTTTTTATAGGGTTTGGTAAGATAAGATTTAGGCTGGGTGGAAATTGCTTTTCCAATTATATCAGCGTTTTCGTATGCAGTTAAATAAATAAATGGAATTGTATATTTTTCATTAATTTGTTGTGCAAGTGTTATACCGTCTTTTTCATCTGCTCCTAAGTTAATATCGAGTATGGCAAGGTCGATCTTTTCTTTTTTTAAAATTTCCAATGCTTCTAATGCATTTTTTGCTTCCCAAACCATATAATTAAGCTCCAATAATATTTTTTTGGAGTACCGTCTGTTTAGAAAATCATCTTCAACTAACAAAATAATTTTTTGTGCCATATTAGTTACTTTTTAAAATAGATTGTCAGTTCGAAACCATTTTCGCCGTTTGTTTCTACAGTTCCATTAATTTGATCAATGAGTCCATTGATAATTTCCTTACCTAACCCTTTTTCACTATTTCTATTAAAATCGAAACCAATTCCGTTATCTGTATAATAGATTTGGCTACCTCTATCATTTTCAATTATTTCAATGTTAATGATTCCGATGCTTTGATTATTAAATGCGTGTTTGATGCTGTTGCTTATTAGTTCTGTTATAATTAAGCCAATTGGCAACGCTTTTTCGATATATATATATTCAATTTCACATTTTACTTGCAGATTGATTTTCTGTTTGTGGTAAGATTCTTTTACCAATTCAGAAAGTTCTGAGATGTAACTTTTCAAATTAATTTCGTTCACATTTTCTGCAACATTGAGCTTTTTATGCAGTAAGGCCATTGAATGAATTCGGTTTTGGTTGCCTCTTATCAACTCATCAATATTATCAAAACTCACCGATTCTTTTTGAATTTCCAGAATACTGATTACATGTTGCAGATTGTTTTTAACCCTATGCTGTAATTCCGATAAAAGCATTTGCTTTTGCTTTAAAGTTTTAGAAAGCTCTATAAGTTGTTTATTGATTATTTTGTTACGGTAATTGATTCTCAAGTTTTGTACGTAAAGCAACACAGAAGCAATTAAAATTATAGCTAGTAAAATTCCTATTAAAAGCATTTGTTGATTTTTACTTTTTATTGTCGCTTCTTTCTTGTTATTTTGATATTGTTCTTCAATCTCTTTTGTTTTTGTACTTTCTTCCTGCTCACTGCCCGCAACCCATTCTTCGTGATATTTTTTGAAATAATAGTACGCAGAATCTATATTTCCCATCTTTTCAAATATTTCACTTCTATTTCTTGAAAAAAATTTCTTTGCAATTAGTCTTGAATCACTGCCAGACTTTTGTTTTAAATTAAATACATAGCGAGCAGAATCACTATATAGAAGTGCCTCTGAATAGTTTCCAGCTTTTGTTTTGTAAGCAGAAATATTATTGAAACTATAAGCTATACCAAGCGTGTCTCTTACTTTTTTGTAGTAATCTAGTAACTGTAAAGTATGTGCTAGAGCTTCTTGATAGTTGTTGTTTCTTTTTGCAATTATTCCTAGAAGAATATGCGAATCAAATAGGTCTCTTTCGTTGTTGTATTTTTTGGAATATTCCATTGCTTTTTCAGCATAATAATATAAGGAATCAAATTTTCCAATAAAGCGATAATAGGAGCTTCTTCTTATACAATAGGTGCTGTAATGGCTCTCTAATTCATGTTTTTTATATATATTATTAGCATTGTTTAGGTATTGGTTGGTTAATTCAAAATTAAGTGCGTTTTCATATACCAATGCAATTAATAGGTTAATATGGAAAGAAAGTTCATTTAATTCAGCTTCTTCTGCTTCATCTTTAATTTCTAATAACATTCGGAGCAGATTTGCAGGAAGTTTTTCTTGTTTGCTAAGTATTACTGCTTGTCTATATTTAATCTCGATTAGAAAGTTTTTACTATTCTCATTCCTAAATTTTGATTTAGCATGATTTTGATACAGGCTGTCTACTTTAATTTTAGCAATATCAATTTGACTGTAATTAATAAGGCTGTCAATGTTTTTGATTTCCGTATAAAAAGGAGTGTCCTGAGCAGTGGCAAAATGGCTTGCGATAAACAGAAATAAAGAAAGTAATCTTACCATCTAGTTTTCAGGAGCTCTTTGTTAAGGAATTTCAAATTTAGCAGGTTATTATCATTTCTGTATGTTTTTATAAGAATTAGCTATGTTATAAAATCTCTCAATAAGTTATATACAGTTTTCACGCTACCTATTTTTCCAAGTTTAAAATACTCATTACGCTATCAACTTCGCCTAAGCTTTTATACAGCTGTTTCTCTTTTTCCGGTAGCCTTATATTCTCTATTACATAGTTTGTTGAGAAACCAACTTTTTTAATTAGCGGGTTTTTAACTGAAACGATAGTAACACTGAGCATTCTTTCTGCTACTTTTATACTTTATGAGTGGCACGAAACCAAGCATTTTGAAAATGTAGCTTGCCCTAATTTTTCTCATCTGCATATTTTCACTTCTTTTTCAATAGCTTTTTCAAAGTAAGTTGGGTGCGGAAGTAGTTTTATAATTTGGTTCTTAATCTCTACTGAGTTAGTAATATCAAATGAATTTTCTTCCCATTTGAAAACAACTTTTGTCCCGTCTTCAACTGCACGTTTTAATTGTCTTACCATTTCCAAAGCTGAATGAAATGTGCTTGCGGTGTCCATTTCTACGAGTGACTTAATTTTCTCTATTTCCCTACTTGTCCAAATAATCGGTTCAAGTTTCAGTTCCATGAATTGTCTCACGAGTTTGTCAGGCAAATTACAATAAGTTGCGTTTTTTTCGGCAATGGGTTTTAATCTGTGATAGGATATTTGATTATGTTCCCAAAATTTGTCGTCTAAAATCAATAACTCCTTTAATAAGTCTTGCTGCGCTATTGATTGGTCGTCATACTTGAAACTGAAACCGTAGAAACCATTTGTTTCAAAATCTTTAATTGCCAAAAGTGTGGCAAGATCAGTATAATTTTGCCTCCGAATTAAATGCAATAAGTCAGAGGTATTAATGTCTTTGATTTTCTTTTTAACGATTTTTTTTGTTAACTCAGTCGTGTTGAAGTAATAATTAGTCAACTCAGTTAGTCTGTAATTGCCAATATCTTTTATGTTAATTTCTTTCACTGACGCTTCGTCTTAAAATAGGGCATATCCAAAAATCAGCAACTCTCATCTCACATTTTCAACACTTGCATTGATTTCTTCAATATCCACAACTCCTAAAGTAATAGTCTCCATCATCCTCAAATCTATTCATTTTTTCAATAAACAAAAACTGTAAGTATAAAATAAATGACTTCTAGTATCTATCTAGTGTGCGCCAGCTAATCCAAAATCCAAAATCCAAAATCCAAAATCAACTACGCAATTTTAATCTGTTCTGCTAATAAATAAAGAACTGCCATTCTTACAGCCACTCCATTTTCAACCTGATCTAAAATAATTGAATGGCTTGAATCTGCTACATCAGAATTTAATTCAACCCCTCTATTTATTGGTCCAGGATGCATAATCACAATCTCTTTTCCAATTGAATTCAAAAGCTTTTTATCAATGCCAAAGTATTGAGCATACTCTCTGAGTGATGGGAAGAATCTGGTATTTTGTCGTTCAAGCTGAATTCTTAAAACATTTGCTGCATCGCACCATTGTAGGGCTTCTTTTACATTGTGGCTCACTTTTACTCCAAGCTCATGCATAAAAGTTGGAATTAAAGTTATCGGTCCGCAAACCATTACTTCTGCACCCATTTTTTGCAACGCAAATACATTACTTAAGGCAACTCTAGAATGCAGAATGTCTCCCACAATGGCAACTTTTAATCCTTCCAGATATCCAAATTTCTTGTGAAGCGAAAAAGTATCGAGCAATGCTTGCGTGGGGTGTTCGTGAGCGCCATCTCCTGCATTAACAATTCTTGCATTCACATTTCTGGAAAGGAAAACCGCAGCCCCTGGATTTGGGTGTCGAATTACCACCATATCCACTTTCATTGCTAAAATATTATTTACGGTATCAACCAGGGTTTCTCCCTTACTTACCGATGATCCTGAGGCAGAGAAGTTTATAACATCAGCAGAAAGACGTTTTTCAGCCAATTCGAAAGATAGCTTTGTTCTAGTGGAATTTTCGAAAAAGAGGTTTGCAATGGTTATATCTCTTAAAGAAGGCACTTTTTTAATTGGTCTGTTGATAATATCTTTAAAATTATCTGCAGTTTCGAAAACTAAGGCAATATCTTCGGGTCTTAGGTCTTTAATGGCTAAGAGGTGTTTTACGCTAAGAGTTTCGGCTGATTTTAACATAGTCTATTTAGATAAAAGCCAAACATTGTCTTCACCATCGGTTTCTTTCCACTCAACTTTTATGCGTTGTTGCAATAATGTATGTACTGATAGCCCTAAATAATCGGGTTCAATCGGCAAATCTCTGGAGAATTTTCGCTCCAACAAAACAAGCAATTGTACTTGAGCGGGTCTGCCGAAATCTAGCAATGCGTCTAATCCAGCACGTACCGACCTACCTGTAAACAAGACATCATCTATTAAAATAATGCGCTTGCCTTCTATGGTGAAATCCATCTCTGTTGAACTTGCTTTGAGTGGTTGCTCACGGCGTCTAAAGTCGTCTCTGTAAAAAGTTACGTCTAATTTACCATGTTGAGGTTTGAAACCCAAAATCGTGTTTAATTCTGCAACTAATCTTTGGCTAAGTAACGAACCTCGTGGCTGCAAACCAACAATTATTGAGTTAGAGAAATTTCCATGATCCTCTAAAAGTTGGTGGCAAAGCCTTCGGATTACAATTTGCAGCGTTTTTTCATCTACTATTTGCCTTTTATCCATCATAACCTTCCTCCTCAGCTAAATGTAGAATAATCTCAAATTCTTCTTGTAGTAAGGGCATTACTGAAAGTCGGCTATGTTTTATTAAAGGAATATTTCCCAATGTGGGCGTTGCCTTAATGGTTTTAAGGGTTACGCTTTTGTTCAATTTTTTAATTGGTTTAAGCTGAATGGCTACCCAACGATCATCGTCGGTTGAGGGGTCTTGGAAATGTTCCTTCACAACCTCTGCAATTCCAACTACTTCTAATCCAATATTTGAATGATAAAACAAAACCTGATCTCCAATTTTCATGGATTTCAGGTTGTTTCTTGCTTGGTAATTTCTAACTCCATCCCATGTGCCAATTTTTTCTTCAATTAAGGTATCGAAAGAATAGACATCGGGTTCAGATTTGGCTAACCAATAATTCATAAAGCCAAAAATAGGATTAAATAATTACCTGTTTCTTCAAAAGGTGAAATTAATTGTAAGTTCCCACCATTTTAAGGTGCATAATGTGCGATTTGATAGCTTTTACTACGGTTGGATAATCTCTATAATTGATGCCGTATTCTGCACATGTTTCTTTTACAATCTTGCTGATTTTTGGATAGTGAACGTGGCTAATTCTTGGGAATAAGTGGTGCTCAATTTGGAAATTTAATCCACCTAACAGCCAACCCATAGATTTGCTTTTGGTTGCGAAGTTTGCAGTTGTATTAATTTGGTGAACAGCCCATTCGGTTTCAATTCTTGCATTTTCTTTGTGGGCGGTTTCGAAATTGGTGTCCTCAACCAAATGTGCTAACTGAAACACAATTGCAATAACTAAACCTGTAAAGAAAGCCATAATTAGGTAGCCGATTAGCGTTGGAATCCAGCCTACAATAAGACCTGGAACAACAATAAATACTCCGATATTTAACAATTTGAAACCCCAGAATGCAATGTGCTCGTTTAAGCTCATTTTTTTAATAGGTGTAAAATCTGCAATTCTTCTTCTGAAATACTTGTCGTAATCTTTATAAAAAACCCAACTGATGTAGGTTAAGCCATAAAGAAACAAACCGTAGATGTGTTGGAATTTGTGGATTCTGTATCTTTTCTGATTGGTGTTGGTTCTAATGAATGGTTTGATGTCTATATCATCGTCCATGCCCTCGATGTTTGTAAACGAGTGGTGGTTGATATTGTGTTTTTGTTTCCAGATTTCAACGTTACCACCTAAGATGTTAAGAGAATAGCCCATAATGTTGTTTATCCAAGGTATGCTTGAATAGCTATTGTGGGCTCCATCGTGCATAACATTAAATCCGATTGCCGCTTTATTAATTCCCATTAGAATTAGTATTGGGATTGAAATCCAAAGTGATGCTGGTGTGAAAAAAACTAAGGTTACATAAAATGTAATTAGCGTTGCGAATAAAATGATGGTTTTAGAGTACAATTTAAAATTGCCAGTTTTCTCAAGATCGTGATCTTTAAAGTACTGGTCTACTCTTACCCTGAGCGTGTTAAAAAATTGAGGGTTGCGATTGTTGAATCTGATGTTTGACATGTTTGAGAAAAACTATAATTACGATGTAAAAATACAACCCGAATTTTTATTTTAGAGAGGTTTATCTATAAATAAGGCTAAATTTTAGTTTTTTGGCTAAATTTTTGAATAGCAATTTTTAAAAGTCGAATCTTTGTTTATATATAATCCAATTTAAAACTAAGCGATTACATTTTTAAATTCACTTTTTACAAAATTCAAATATTTTCATTTTTTTTTGAAAGTTTCTGGGTTATACTTATTTTCATTCAAGTAAATTAACACTACTTTAACAATAGAAACTCACTTTTGCAGAATCAAATCTTAAAAAATGAGAAGAAATTTACATCAATTTTTATTGTTACTAGCCCTACTCTTAGGAATAGGCGTAAATGCCTCAGCACAAGGCATTACCACTGCTACTATTTTCGGTCAGGTAACTGATAGCAAAGGTAATCCATTAGTTGCAGCAAACGTTGTAGCAAAACACGAACCTTCGGGTTCACTTTATGGAGCCTCAACTAGAGGTGATGGACGTTATAACCTAATCGGTTTAAGAGTTGGTGGTCCTTATACCATCACGGTTTCTTATTTAGGTTACAAAACTCGAACCGAAAATATCATTAGCCTTTCACTCGGGCAAAATCTTAATTTAAGATTTACCCTTATTGAAGACGCTGTTAGCCTTGGTTCTGTAGACATTATTGCCACTCAAGACGATTTATTAAATGGTAACCGTACAGGTGCAGCTACCAACGTAAGAGAAGACGCAATTGCTGCTTTACCTACTATTAACAGAAGCTTGAACGATTTTGCTAGAACTACTCCGCAAGCCGATATCAAAGGTTCTTCTATCTCAATTGGTGGTATGAACAACCGTTTTAACCAAATTGCAATTGATGGTGCAGTTTCTAACGACGTGTTTGGTCTTTCTGCAACGGGAGCTAACGGTGGTGGAACCGGTGTAAATCCAATATCAATTGATGCAATCGAAGAGTTACAGGTTATGGTAGCTCCTTTCGATGTTCGTTTAGGTGGTTTCGCAGGTGGTGGTATTAACGCCGTAACTCGCAGTGGAACTAACAAATTAGAAGGTTCAGTTTATTACTTTACAAGAAATCAGAATCTTGCAGGTAAAACTCCTGGAGATGTAGAAGACAGTTTAAGAACTAAATTAGACAATTTCTCAGATTATCAAAGAGGTTTTAGAATTGGTGGTCCAATTATTAAAGACAAGGTTTTCTTTTTCTTAAATGCTGAACAAACAGACAACGTAACTCCCTTAAGTTTCCAACCAGGTTCTTCAACTTCAAATATCTCTACAGCAGAGGCACAAAGAGTTTCAGACATCGCAAGAAACAAGTTTGGTTACGATGCTGGCGATTTCTTAGATCAAGAGTCAACTAATAGCTCTCAAAAAATCTTTGTACGTTTCGATTTCAACTTAAATAGAAACAACAAATTAATTGCAAGACACTCATATGTAAAAGGTGAAGCCGTTCAATTATCTAGAACGCCAAATGTACTTACTTTCTCTAACGGCGGTATCTTAAGAAAATCAACTACCAATTCATCTGTAATTGAATTAAACACAGTTATTGGAACCAAAATGGCAAACAACTTAATAGTTAATTACACAACTGTTCGTGAGCCAAGAACTGCTCCTGGTGAACCATTTCCAAGAGTTAGAATTGATTTAGATGCACAAAGGAGCATCAGTTTAGGTACTGAAGCATTTTCAACGGTTAACCAGTTAAATCAAGATATCATTACTATAACTGATAACTTTACTTACTATAAAAATCGTCACACCATAACTTTAGGAACGCACAACGAATTTTACAACTTGTTTAACGCATTTATTGGTCAAGCTTACGGAAATTACCGTTTTGCAAACATCGACAGTTTTGAAAATGGTGGTGCACAAACATTTACACACCAATATAGCCAAACAGAAAAATTTGACGAAGGTGCTGAATTTAGAGCTGCACAGTTAGGTTTTTACGTTCAAGACGAGTTCCAAGTAAACGCTAAATTGAGACTAAGCGGTGGTATTAGAGTTGATATTCCAATTTACAGAGATTCTCCACTTGAGAATACTGCCTTAAATCAAGATTCTTTATTTACAACCAGAGGTTTAGCTAATAACAAAATGCCAGATCCAGCATTTATGATTTCACCAAGAATTGGTTTTAATTACGATATTAAAGGTGACAGAACAGCTCAGTTAAGAGGTGGTACTGGTATCTTTACGTCTAGATTCCCATTTGTTTGGGCTGGTGGTGCATTTACTCAAAATGGTGTATTATTAGGTCGTTTTGTAAACAACAGCGGTACACAAACCTTAAATCCAGATCCATTTGGTCAACAAAAACAAGCTCAAGCTGGTACACCATCTGGAAATATAACGGTTTTAGACCCTAACTTTAAATTGCCACAAATCTGGAGAACCAACTTAGCTTTCGATAAGCAATTGAAAAGAGGATATATCGCTACAGTAGAGGTAATGTACAGCAAGAATTTCAATTCTTTCCGTTTCAGCAATTTAAACCTAAAAGAACCAACACAAACTTTAGTTGATGGAAGAGTGCTACATCCTGCTGCTTTGAATGACAAGCGTTTTAGAAATAATTACACAGAGATTGTTTTAATTGATAACGTAAACGAAGGAAGCGCATATACCTTTACTGCACAGTTGCAAAAACAAATGACTAAAGGTTTCATGGGTTCAGTTGCCTACACTTTTACTGGATCGAAAGATTTATTTCCAGGAACTTCTTCTCAAAATCAATCTAACTACTACAGAGTTGCAAACGTAAATGGAGCTAATAATGCAGAAGTAGGTTTCTCTCCATTTAATGTAGGAAGCAGAATTGTGGCTTATGCAAGCAAACGTTTCGAATATGCTAAATATTTCGCTACAACATTAAGCTTATTCTACACAGGTCAGTCGGGTACTCCTTTTTCTTATACTTACCAAGGCAACCTTAACCGTTCGGCTTTTGGTAATGAGTTTTTTGATTTAATGTATGTTCCTACTCAAGCTGATTTTGACAATGGTAGTTTCCAATTAGTAAATCTAGTTTCAGGTGGTGATACCATTTCTCCAGCGCAACAGTGGGCTAATTTAAACGAGTTTATCGATGCAAATCCTTACTTAGCAGACAAAAGAGGCGAATTTACAGAACGTAATGGCGACAGAACTCCATTTACACACCGTTTCGACTTGAAAATTGCGCAAGATATCTACACTAAAGGAAGAAATAAAAACACGCTTCAATTAACATTAGACATCTTCAATGTAGGTAACTTATTGAATAAAAAATGGGGTACACAATATGCTTATGGAACTTCTTATTTCGATAATACTTTCAGAGTATTAACAGTACGTAGTTACAGTGCTCCAGATGCAAATGGTGTAGTAACACCAAGATATACATTTAACAAAGTGCCAAATAATGAGCCATTTACCATCTCTGATAATCCATTGTTTGGTTCTCGTTGGGTGGGTCAGATTGGTATCCGTTATATTTTTAACTAACATAACCAACTTATGAGAGAGGGCATCCATATGGGTGCCCTTTTTTATTTAATTGAAATAGTATCTTTTTTATTGAACAAAGTATTCGCTTTTTTTGTAAAAGAGCGGGAAAAAACAAAGAATGAATCTTCACCAAATACTAGCTTTACATAGAGTAATAGTACAATCGCTCAAAATGAGAAATCGTCAATATTACTTTAAAGACGATTTTCATAGACTCAGACAGTGGAATTATGATTCGTTCTCTGAATGGATGCTAGAACTCAACGAAATGGGCGCTGAGCTTCAAATTGGCCTAATTGAGCAAAAACTTGAAGTTGATGCCTTCGTAGAGCAACTCAAACGCTCAGCAAATCCGATTATCGTTTTTATTAAGGAGGGTAATGAATTGCTACCTGTTATCATTAAAAAAAATAGAAAATTTACTAATGAATATTTTAAGGTAACCGCTACCAGAGATAGACTAATAGAACTGGAGATTGATAATTTAGAAGAGTTTGCCAGCAAATTGCTAATGATTAAAGATCTTGTTCAAGATTACAATTATTTCTCTGAATACATCCTTTCTGGCCCTGACGATGCTAAGATCTTTGTGGTTTCCAGTTTTGTAAATGTTCCCCTTGTAAGCGATAAAGATGAGTTTAAAAACTTTAGCGAGTTGGCCAAACCAGTTCGCCGTTTGTTCAGGGTATTGGCATCAGAGAAAAAAGATATTTTCAATATTTATCTCTACGCCATCTTAATTGGTATTTTGGGTCTTACACTTCCACTTGGCATTCAGTCAATCATCAATTTTATATCTGGTGGTGTAATCTTCGATTCTGTTACGTTGCTTATTTCCATTGTTATATTTGGATTGCTCTTTTCTGGGGTTTTACAAGTTATGCAGCTCATCTTGGTGGAGATGATTCAGCGACGAATTTTTACCCGAGTAGCCTTTGAGTTCGCACTTACTGTGCCAAAAATAAGAACCGAAAGCTTATTAAAAAGTTATTCACCAGAGCTTATTAATAGGTTTTTTGATGTTATTACGCTCACAAAATCATTACCCAAAATTATAATCGATGTAGCAACCAATATTCTGCAGATTTTCTTTGGAATCTTGCTTTTAACCGCATATCACCCATCGTTTATTTTGTTAGGTTTAGGATTATTCACCCTCCTAGTTATTGTGATTTATTATTTCGCTCCAGGCGGATTAAGAACCAGTTTGGTAACATCGAAATACAAATACAAATTGGTTTATTGGTTGGAAGAAATTGCGAGAAATGCTACCACTTTTAAAGTTGCAGGATTTACCAATCATCCATTAGATAAAACCGATTCTATAACGCACGATTACCTGGTTGCAAGAGATAAGCATTTTAAGATTCTAATTAACCAATTTATCTCCATAATTGGGTTTAAGGTGCTGATTATTGGCGGTATGTTAATCATTGGTTCAAACCTTGTAGTTGCTCGTCAAATTTCTTTAGGTCAGTTTGTGGCATCCGAAATTGTTATAATTCTTATTATCAACTCCGTAGAAAAATTGATTCTAAGTTTAGAAACCGTTTATCAAGCTTTAACCAGTGTTGAAAAAATTGCACAGGTTACCGATTTAGATACTGAAGAAATTAGAGGTTTAAACATCAGTCTTCCTAAAAAGCCGATGGAGGTATCCTTAAAAAATCTAACCTACAGTTATCCAGGAAATGCTTTTAAAACGCTTTCAGATTTAACTTTTACCATACCTGCTGGAAGTGTAACCTGTGTTTCAGGATTCTCCAGAGCCGGAAGAGTTACTTTAGTAAAGGTTATTTGTGGATTGTTATACGATTATAAAGGAGCTGTAAACATAAACAACCTCTCATTGAGAGATCTAGAAATAGCATCTTATCGATTTAAAATTGCTGCAAATCTCAAATCTGAAGATATTTTTGATGGTACCATCGAGGAAAATATTACTTTAGGAAGAGCAGATATCAGCATTGAAAATGTAATGGACGTTTTGGATATTGTGGGCATGAAAGGTTTTGTGAGTCAACTGCCACAAGGCTTTAAAAGTCAAATTCAAGGAGGAAATATTTCGCTATCAGATAAAGATGTAACTCGCTTACTTTTAGCCAGAAACCTTGTAGGAAATCCCAATATTATTTTCCTAGAGGATGTCTTTTCTAATTTCGACCGATCGGAGAAGTATAGCGTAATTCGCCAAATAATTCGGTTTTCAAGACCTAATACCTTAATTTTACTTTCAAACGATCCTGAGGTAATGAAAATGGCCAATCAGGTTTTGGTTTTAGAAAATGGTGGTTTGGCTTTCGATGGGAATTTCGAAACTTTCGAACAAAGTGCATTGTATCAAAAACTAAATAAATAAACATGAAGCGTGATCGAGTTATAATTAGACGTAGGCTTGCTTCAGTTGAATTGGTTAGCAACCCGAAATCTACTAAAACGGTAAGAAATTTCACTTTATTCTTTTTTGGAATAATTGTAGTTTCCCTCTTCTTACCTTGGCAGCAAAACATAAGAGGCAATGGGGTGCTTACTGCATTTGCCCCAGAAGATAGGCCGCAAACCATAGAATCTACCATTGCCGGTAGAATTGAACAGTGGTACATTAGAGAAGGTCAGTTTGTTAAAAAAGGAGACACTATTGTATTTCTATCGGAGATTAAGGATGCGTATTTCGATCCGAAAATAATCCAAAGGTTAACGGAGGAAATAGATGCCAAGCAATCTAGTATTTCTTCCACAAGAGATAAAGTGGCTGCTTTAGATGTTCAAATTGCCGCCCTAAAAGATGGGTTGAAGTTCAGTACAGATAAGGCTAGGAATAAGTTTCAACAAGCAAAAAACAAGCTTTCTATCGATTCCATAGATTTAGTTGCAGCAAAAACCGAATTGGATATTGCTAAATTACAGGTAGTTAGAGCGGATACTCTGTACCAAAAAGGTTTAATATCCCTTGTTCAGTATGAAGGTAGAAAACTAAAAGTGCAAGATGCAACTGCAAAATATATAGGTAGCGAAAACAAGGTTTTACTCGCTAAAAATGAGGTTACTAATGCCTTAATTGAGCTTAATTCAATTCAAGCAGATTATGGCGACAAAATTTCTAAGGCGCTCAGTGAGAAAAATTCAAGCCTTTCTTATGTTTTCGAAGCAGAGGGAGAGCTGGCCAAAAAACGAAATTATCAAGCCAATGTTGAGGTTAGGCGAGGGTTTTATGTAGTACGTGCTCCAAGAGATGGTTATGTGGTTAAAGCCATTAAACTTGGTTTGGGAGAGACCATAAAAGAGGGCGAGGCAATTGCCACCATAACACCTGCAGAACCAAATTTGGCTGCTGAAGTTTACATAAAGGCAATGGATTTGCCGCTAGTTAGTATCGGCAACAAAGTTAGACTTCAGTTCGATGGTTGGCCTGCCATTCAGTTTTCGGGTTGGCCAAGTGTAAGTGTGGGTACTTTTGGTGGTACAGTTGCAGTAATAGATATGGTAGATTCGGAGAAATCTTCTTATAGAATTTTGGTGGTGCCTGATCCTGAAGATGAGCCATGGCCAGAATTGATTCGAGTTGGTTCTGGAGTTTATGGGTGGGCAATGTTGAAAACCGTTCCCGTTTGGTATGAAATTTGGCGACAGCTCAATGGCTTTCCGCCAGATATGATAATTCCAGGAAAAGAAAGCAGCAAAAAAAGTAGTGCGGATAAAGAGAAGCTATAGATGAACAAGTTTATATTAATTCTTTTCTTGCTTTCTAAATTTATGATTTTTAATGTATTGTCGGCTCAATCTTTAGATAGTATTTCTCACCTAGCATTTATAGAATTAGTAAAGGAAAATCATCCTTTAGTTAAGCAAGCAGCCCTAAAACCAGTTTATGCTAAACAAAATTTGAAATATTATCGTGGCGCTTTCGATCCCGTAATTGGCGGTAATTTCGATCAGAAAGTTTATAGCGATGTTTCTTATTACCGAATTTTCGAAGGTGGGTTGAAAGTTCCCACTTGGATTGGAGCAGATTTTAAATTTGGTTTTCAGCAAGCTTCTGGTACCTACTTAAATCCAGAAAACTTTTTACCGCAAGAAGGATTAGCATATGCTGGTGTTTCAATTCCTGTTTTGCGAAATCTTATTTTAGATAGACGTAGAGCAGATGTTCGTCAAGCTGGCTTTTATGTTCAGATGGCTGAGGCTGAAAGAATTAACTATGTAAACAAGGTACTTTTCGATGCCTCTAAGGTATATTGGGACTGGTATTTTGCATATCAAAAGTACACTTACCATCTAGAGGGTTTTCAGTTGGCTGATGTTCGTTACGAAAATGTAAAAAATCTAATTTTTGGTGGCGATTTATCTGCCATCGATTCGGTTGAGGCTTTTGTTGCCCTCTTAGAAAGGCAATCTTTATTAGAACAATCGAAACTGGAAGCAAATAATGCACGTCAGATGGCATCTACATTTTTGTGGTCTCCAGAGTTAGAGCCAGTAGAATTCGACACTACCATGTTTCCACAACTTACAGAAATTGATCTTTCACTTCCTCCAGTTGATTCCATAACCCAAATAATCAATCAATATTTACCTCGCCACCCCGAAATGCAGGTAATTGATTTCAGAACTCGTCAGTTAATAGTAGAGCGAAATCTTGCTAGGAATCAGCTTTTGCCAGAATTAAATCTTGGGGGCACAATTTTGCAAAGGCCTCCAGTAAATCCTGCAGCATACAATTGGGGGCTAATCAATAGCAACCACAAAGTGGAAGCAAGTTTATATCTACCCATTTTTTTGAGGAAGGAAAGGGCTAAGCTGCAAATGAGTAACATCCAAATTAACGAGCTTGATTACGATTATGACAATACCCTCAGAAATTTAGAGGTAATGGTGTCTAATTCTTTTGCCGAAACGGTAAATTTAGATCGTTTAAGAGTGATTCAAGAAAATGTAATTACCAACAGCACACGTTTAAGAGATGGAGAGCAGGAG
>DAIRTB010000012.1:0-15633 GCA_036804105.1 Bacteroidota bacterium
TTAATAGTTTCTAACCTCAACAACTCTATTTGAATCTTAAGTAACGTTTCAGTCTTTTCTAACAAACTATCTAAATATTCTTTCATGATTGCCTAAATTTAGAAATATTAGTATTTCGCTTGATTAATTTCGTCTTTTGCAGAATCTAAACCAGATTTAGCATGGTCTACACCACCCTTAACTGATTCCATCAAATCGTTAAATTGTTCTCTTACAGCTTGCGCAAGTTCGTCTTTTTTACCTAAAATTTTCTTGCGAGTTGATTTGCCATTATCAGGTGCAAATAAAATACCTAATACGCTTCCAATTGTAATCCCTAAGATTAACGATGCCATAATTTTACTAGCAGAATTTCCATTTTCCATAATAATATATTGTTTAGTAAGTTAATATTTTTTAATTGTTTTTATTGAAAAGATTATTGAAATTATTTCCCAATTCATCCATTTCATTGTTAAATTCCTGCTTAAAAGATTCCCAATCCTCTTTGGTAGAGGTTCTATATTCTCTTAATTCAGATTCAAGCCTTTCATTTTCGGCTTCCAACTCAGCAATTTTCTCTTCTTTCTGTCTTTTTAAATCATCTGAAAGATTTTTAGCTTCAGCTTTTTGCTTGGCAATTCTTTCTTTGTTCTCTGCCACTTTATTGGCACTTTCAATTTTAAATTGTTCAATTTCTGCTTCTAATTCAGCATTTGCTACTGCCAAATCTTTTTCAGCTTCTTGAACGTCTTTTTCTGCATTTCTAACATTGTTAGAATCGTTGTTACAACCACTTAATGCGGTTGTGGCCAAAATAGTTGCTATTACAACAAATTTCAATAATTTAGTCATGGATACAATTTTTAAATGTTTGATTATATTTACAAAGATAGAATGACCAATAAAATTTCACCTTACACAACCTTCTTAGAAAGTTGTAAAATTTATTTGGAGCGATAAATTAGAGTTAAATTACCCGCTAAATAAAACGACTTTCCATTTCAAAATCGTTTTTTCATTAAGATAGAAATTTTAAAATTAAGGGGTTGGTTTTGTTTAATAAAAAAACCTTACTGTAATCAAAACGATTCCTGAAAATAGGAAAAATTATGCTTATTAAAGTTCAAAGCAAAACCCATATTGTAAGAAAAAAAGAAATTAAAGCACTCATTAACAAAAGGGTTAGCCTTAAGTTTAGTGAAAATAAATCTAAATTTTCTTTTTTAGCGTTTTTACAAATCTTCTAAGGCCAATCTCTGTTTATGTTGCTTAAGCTGCTTAAAATATGTAGGAGTTAATCCTGTTACTTTTTTAAATTGATTAGATAAGTGAGCTACACTACTATACTTCATGAGATAAGAAATTTCTGTAAGATTCAATTCATCATACAACAGTAATTCTTTAACACGCTCAATTTTGTGGGCAATTATATAGCGCTCAATGGTAATGCCTTTAACTTCAGAGAATGTATTAGCAAGGTAATTATAATCTAAATCCAGCTTTTCACTTAGGTAATCTGAGAAGTTATTCTTCGGCACCTTGTCAGAATAGTGCACCATCTCTGTTATGATTACCTTTATTTTCTCAATAAGAATAGACCTTTTCTCATCAACTCCAAACCAGATTTGTGTAAGGCAAGCTTTAGCAACTCTCTTTCATGGCTTGAAATGGGCTTAGATAATTCAACCATACCAAGTTCAATCTGAAAAAAAGCAAGCCCTAGTTTTACTAACTCTTCTTTCACCATTAATTTGCAACGTTGGCTTACCATGTATTTTATGTACAGATTCATTTTTGGGCTTGATAAAATATTTAATGGCTGAAAATTCGTTTTACAAATGCTCACTTAAAAATAGACGAGCTTGAATTAAAGGTACGTCTTTAATAATTGTTAGAAGAATTTGGAGATCAGTTGTTAAAAGTAACTCCTGAAATGATGGTGAGCCATTATCCCGAAATCTTCTAATAAAACTAGATTGTGTTGATTTTATACGCTTATATTAATCCCTCATCTGCAAAACTGGTAAATCCTCCGTCGAAAAAAATAAGATGATCAACAAGTCTCATATCAAAGAAAACAGCAGCAGATTTTATTTTAGAGGTTAATTGCAAATCTGCATTACTTGGTTTAGCATTGCCCGAAGGATGATTATGCATCACAACTATTGCGCTAGCTAGGTGAGCCAAAGCATAATTAAAGATTATTTTCGGATCTGCAACTGTTCCTGCTACTCCTCCACGGCCAATAAGTTCTTGACAAATTACCCTGTTTGCCTGATTCAAATATACTGCCCGGAATTCCTCGTAAGGTAAATCTGCAAACAAATGATTGTACAGTTTATAAATGTCGCTGCTACTTTTTATTTGTGGGTTTTTCACCCTTTCAGCTTCTTTTCTTCGTCGGCCTAATTCTAAGCTAGCTGCAATGGTTATGGCTTTAGCTTCGCCCACGCCTTTAATCTGCATCAATTCTTTTACCGTCTTCTTGCTCAGTAAGTGTAAATCGTGATCAGCTTGGGCGAGAATATTTTTTGCTAATTCTACAGCTGAAACATCTTTGTATCCAAAACCCAAAAGAATTGCAATTAGCTCAGCATCGGTAACGGCATTTTTACCCATTAGAAGAAATTTCTCTCTCGGCCTATCTTCTAAAGCCCAATCTTTAATGGTGTTTACTACCTTAATTTCCATACATGAATTAGTGCATCCGTAGTAAAATGGTAACCCATAAAAAAAGCCTTCCTAAAATGGAAGGCTTGTAGAATGATTTCAAAAACAACTAGGCAAGAGCGCCAACACGTTTCATCAACTTAGATTTTTGATTAGAAGCTTTGTTTTTGTGAATAATATTGCGTTTTGCAAGCTTATCGATGTGGGAAACAACCTTCGGAAGCAAAATTGTTGCCTCTTCTTTGTTTTCTGTGTTACGCAACCTTTTAATTAAAGTTCTTGTGGTCTTTAATTGGTAGCGATTTCTTAAACGCCTCACGGCTGTTTGACGAATTCTTTTTAGTGACGACTTATGATTAGCCATTGTTTATAAGGACTTTAATTTTTATCTTTAAGGACTGCAAATATACGCTTATTATTTTCTATCGCAAAAAAAATTAAACTATTCTTGGCATATTTTTTGTCTACTAGTTTGCTATCTTTGTTTAACAAGTTACTTTAAAAATGAAAAAAAGTATTTTATTGCTGATTGCATTTTGTGCAATCTCAACATTTGGTTTTGCACAAAAAACCCTATCCACAAAAAATAAAAAACAATCTACAGTTACTGTAATGGAATATTATGGAGACTCAATTGGTATCACAAACGCTATTCCTGCAGCACAGTTACCCAATGTAATGGGCGACGCTAAAGAAAAAGATAATATCAGAATTGAAGGCGTGGTACAAGAAGTTTGTCAGAAAAAAGGTTGTTGGATGACGATGAGAATGGCAGATGGCGAAACAATTCGAATTACATTCAAGGATTATGGTTTCTTTTTACCAATGGATGCATCAGGTAGAAAAGCCATAATGGAAGGAAAAGCATTTGTTGCAGTTACCTCTGTAGAAGAGTTAAAACACTACGCCGAAGACGCAAAAAAATCTAAGGAAGAAATTGCCAAAATTACGAAGCCCGAAAGAAAATTAACCTTCGAAGCACGTGGTGTTGTTCTCCAATAAATTAATTGCGACCCTTGCTCTAGGTTGCTTTGTTCTCTTTGCAGCATTTAATTCGCCCAAAAGCTTGCAGAAAAATTGGGAAACCAATTATCAAGACACCACGGTAAAAATTAAAAAAGCTGCGCTCCCGGCCGCAAAACCAATGGCTATGGCTATGAGGCTTATGTACGATCAACTTTCGATACTTAAAAATCACGTGGAAAATAATGATGCGAAAGCTGCTGCTGAGGTTGGATTTCCGCTATTTCATTTATTAGAACCAACTGATAAAAACGTGCTTGATGATCAATTCTTTTTAAATGCAGATAATTTTTATGCTGCTGCAAAAGCATTTAAAGAAAAGCCAGCAGATCTTGGCGCTGCCTACAATACCTTGCAAAAAAGTTGTATTAGTTGCCATCAAAGCTATTGTCCAGGCCCTATAAGAAGAATTAATAAACTTAATTTAGAAGGTTAGATTCAAAAATCTATAAATACGAAAAGGGATGCACACTGCATCCCTTTTATTTTTGGTAGCGAGGACGAGATTTGAACTCGTGGCCTCAGGGTTATGAATCCTGTGCTCTAACCAACTGAGCTACCTCGCCGCTTTTTTTAATCGAGATGCAAAAGTAAGTGGAAAAGAATAGTAATCCAAAAAATAATTTTAAGAAGTTGCAAAAACCCTTTTGCTATTTTTGAGGATGACTTTTCGAGATATCATTACCAGTAATAAAACCTTTATTCTCCTTTGGATTTTTTGGTTATGCTTAAGTGCAGGATGGATTACCATATCTGGAAATTCTGAAGTTTTTCTTACCATTAATAGTTGGTTTATTAGTGAATTAGCACTCTTATTCACCTTGGTTACACATATTGGCGATGGACTTTTGTGGGCACTCATAATTATTGGTTTTATATTTATTAGATACAAATGGGCAAGCCTTCTTGCCATTAGCTTCTTATTGAGTACCATTATAGCCCAAGTTTTAAAACAATATGTATTTCAAAATCAATTTAGGCCTCTAGCTTTCTTTAGAGAAAGGGGGCTCGAAATTCTTTATTCGGAAAATGTAACCATGCATTTGAACAATAGCTTCCCCTCGGGACACACAACAACTGCCTTTGCAATGTTTTTTATGCTGGGTCATTTTTTTAAAAGACAGCGTTTATTTTTCGCTATAGCACTACTAGTTGGATTTTCGAGAATATATTTAGGCCAGCATTTTCCTGTAGATGTTTTGGCAGGATCGTTTATAGGAATTGCCAGCTCCATGCTCACAATTTACTTTTTCGATCTACCCTTTTCTAACAAAATGCAAGAAAAATCGCTTCTTAAGAGAAAATGAAATCATTCAAAGGCCCATTTTTACTTTTTATACTTAGCTGTGGATTACTTTTTCCATTTCTAGGAGCAGCGCCACTTTTCGATTGGGACGAAATAAATTTTGCAGAATCTGCTCGAGAAATGTTGCTAACCCAAAATTATACTCGAGTTCAAATAAATTTCCAACCATTTTGGGAAAAACCGCCCCTCTTCTTTTGGCTTCAAGCCTTATCAATGCGCTTATTTGGGATGAACGAATTTTCTGCCCGTTTCCCTAATGCGGTTTTTGGGGTAATAACCATACTCACCCTTTACTACTTAGGAAAAAAACACTATAAATCGTCTTTCGGATGGTTTTGGGCACTTTGTTACTTGGGTTCATTTCTTCCGCTTATCTATTTTAAATCTGGAATAATAGACCCGATTTTCAATTATTTCATTTTCACATCCTTAGTTTGCGTTGCAGAGTTGCATCGAGATGATAAACAAATAAGGCTGGCAATTTTAGGAGGTATTTTACTTGGGCTTGCTGTTTTAACCAAAGGGCCAACTGCTATTCTTGTTCTGCTACTTTGTGTACTAACCTATTGGTTAATAAAACGTTTTAAAGGTCTGCCAAATTGGAAACCCATAGCTCTTTATGCTATCTCGGCATTCTTAGTAGCTTCAGTTTGGTTTGGTTTTGAAGTGATAAAAAATGGCCATTGGTTTTTACAAACGTTTATTGAATACCAGATTAGATTATTCAGCACTCCAGACGCAGGCCATGAACAACCCTTCTTTTACCATCCATTGGTACTATTAATAGGATGTTTTCCTGCTTCTTTGTTTGTTTTTGCTGTATTTAGAACGAGAAAAGATAACCCAACAGGGTTGAAAATATGGATGGGGATTTTGTTTTGGGTTGTACTCATTTTTTTTTCAATAGTAAAAACCAAAATAATTCACTACTCCTCACTTTGTTATTTGCCACTCACATTTTTGGCGGCTTACAGCATAGATCATCTTCTAAATGTCCGGCATAGAATTTCAAAATGGTTGCTTGTTCCGTACCTGCTTATTGGTATTTTTTTCGTAATCGCTTTTGCAGCAGTGCCTTACATCGGCTTAAACAAAGAAATTATTTTACCCTTAATAAAAGATCCATTTGCACAGGCCAATTTTGAAGCAGATGTTAATTGGCAAATTTTAGATTATTTACCCGCTATTCTTTGGTTAATTATTTTGATTGTGGGTTCTGCATTCATCTTTAAAAAAGATATTGAAAAAGGAATAAACATTCTTTTTCTAGGAATGGCTGTAAGTGTTTTCTTTTTTTCTTTTTTATTGGTCGATAAGATTTCGGCTTTCACACAAGGAGCTCCAGTTACTTTTTTTCAGAATCTTAAGGGAAAAGATGTGTATGTAGATGTTTTAGGCTATAAAAGCTATGCTCACTATTTCTATTTCGAGAAGCCCGGTATGAGTTCTTTAGAAACCCAGAATGCCGTAGATTCTGCCGGAATCTATAATTCCGACTTATTAAAACACTGGTATTTATTTGGTAAAATAGACAAACCCGTTTATTTCAGCTGCAAAATAACCAAGGTCAAGGATTACAAAGGTATTCCTGGTTTGGTTGAATTGTACCGACAAAACGGGTTTGTATTCTATAAAAGAATGCCTGAAGAATAAGTTACTTCAGGTAGCTAATTTATCTCGTATAATTAGGTGCTTCTTTAGTAATGGTAATTCCATGTGGATGCGATTCTCTTACTCCTGCATTCGAAATTCTTACAAATTTCGCTTCTTGTAAGTCGCTAATGGTTCTTGCTCCCGAGTATCCCATTCCAGCACGTAAACCTCCAATGTACTGGTACATTACTTCCGACAATTTGCCTTTGTAAGGAACTCGTCCTACAATTCCTTCTGGAACAAGTTTTTTAATTTCGTCTTCTGTATCTTGAAAATAACGGTCTTTCGAACCCTCGTTCATAGCTTCAACAGAACCCATTCCTCGATAAGATTTAAACTTTCTACCTTCGAAAATGATGGTTTCGCCCGGAGATTCTTCAACACCTGCAAAAAGAGAACCAGCCATAATACAATCTGCACCTGCGGCTAAAGCCTTAACAATGTCTCCTGTGTAGCGAATACCACCATCGGCAATAACTGGAACACCAGATCCTTTCAGGGCTTGCGCTACTTCCACGATTGCACTTAATTGTGGCATTCCTACACCTGCTATAATTCTAGTGGTACAGATTGAACCTGGACCAATACCAACCTTAACACCATCTGCACCTGCTTCAACTAAAGCAATGGCAGCCGCACCAGTTGCAATATTACCAGCAATAATATCTAAAGAAGAAAATTTCGCTTTTGCAGATTTTAGTGCTTCTATTACCCCTTTCGAATGGCCGTGAGCGGTATCAATAATAACAACATCAACTCCTGCTTTTACTAGAGCATCCATTCTTTCCAGCATATCGGCAGTTACACCCACAGCTGCTCCTACTCTTAATCTGCCAAGTTTATCTTTACAACCACGTGGGTGATCTTTCAATTTAAGAATATCTCTATAAGTTATTAGACCAATCAGAAAACCATCTTCGCTTACAACCGGTAGTTTTTCAATTTTATACTCTTGTAATATAAGCTCAGCTTGCTGAAGGTTGGTTCCTTCTTTAGTGGTAACGAGATTATCGCTCGTCATAACCTCTTTAACTGGTCTATTTGCGTCTTTTTCGAAACGAAGGTCTCTGTTGGTTACAATCCCTACGAGCTTACCAAAATCGTCTATAACTGGAATTCCACCAATTTTATTCTCACGCATTAGGCTTAGTGCTTCACCAATCAAAGCATTAGATTTTAGGGTGATTGGGTCTACAATCATTCCACTTTCAGATCTTTTTACTCTTCTAACCTCATGAGCTTGTTGTTCAATGCTCATATTTTTGTGCAAAATTCCAATTCCACCTTCCTGGGCAATTGCAATGGCTAGTTCAGCACCGGTAACGGTATCCATTGCTGCAGAAATTATTGGCACATTCAAAGTTACGTTTCTAGAAACTTTACTGGAGATATTTACATCACGTGGGAGGACTTCTGAAAAGGCTGGAACAATGAGAACATCGTCGTAAGTTAGCGCCTCTCCAACAAATTTTGAGTTGAAATTAAGCATAGCAAATAAATGTGGTTATTTGCCGTGCAAAGATAGGGTAAAACCCTTAAAAATTCCCAGTATTATTTTTGAATTAATTGTTTAGCAATATCAGGATAATCTGTAATAATTCCTGCAACCCCAAGGTCTACCAACTTTTGCATTTCTTCAAGGCTGTTTACTGTCCAGGGTAATACCTTAATGTTAAGCTTCTTTGCTCTTACCATTAGTTCTTTATTTACCAGTTTATAATCTGGCGAGTAATAATGAGGCTTAAAACCCAGTTGTTCGATTAAGGTATCAATGTTTGCATTATTCTCTACTAACAGAGAAAATTTAACGGGAAACTTTGATGTTTTGCAAAATTTAAGTGCACGAAGATCGAAAGATTGAATGGTAACTTTATTGGCGATATTTTGCTCTTTTATTACCTGATAAACTAAATTACAAAAATCTGAAACTTCTGGATGAAAAATGCCATCGCCTTTTAAGGTGCTTTTGATCTCGATATTATATTGAACTTCTGGAAGTTTAAATTCTGCACAATGTCTTTCAATAGCAATAATTACATCAGCTAAAAGCGGCTTGTGAACAGGATATTGCGCCTGAAGTGGGAATCTACTTACGGTTTTCGAACCACAATCAAAACCAGCAATTTCAACATAGTTTAATTTATAAATATTGTATTGTTTTTCTTTATTAGAGGGAATTAGTTGCCCTAATGAATCTAAACATATCTCTGAGGATATCCATGGTTCGTGAGAAACCAATACTTGCCGATCTTTTGTAATTACTACATCTAATTCTACACTTGTAACATGGTGCTCAATTGCCTTAAAAAAACTAGGAATGGTATTTTCTGGGGCTAAACCTCTTGCGCCTCTATGCCCATGAATCTCAATTTGACCATGAGCATTTTTAAAAAATAAAACCCCAAAAAGAAAAAAATATAGAGCTAGCATTCTGTTTGTACTTTTATTCATGTGGCTAAAAGTAGTAGTTTTGAATGCATTAATCTTATTTTTCAATCTTTTTGGGATTTTTTTTACTCTTTAAACTGTTAATCTCATGGCTTGTAATCTCCCTTTGATTACATCTTCGCCAATTAAAATCTTGTATTTCATTACGAAATACCGTTGGATTACTGCTAAGCTTTTACGCTTCTTTGCCGCCTTTTGAAGGGCATCGCTAATTAAACATTTCATAACTCCCCCTATTTTTTTAATTCTATTATTACAACGGTCTAAATTACTAAATTGTTACATTATAGTGGTGATTTTATTTAAATTTTTAGTTAAAATAAACAAATAAAAAAGTTTCAGAAAACAATTCCATATTTTAGTGTTTATTTAATCAGTTAATAAAGAATTCGTTATGAAATTAATCTTTCAATTGTCTGCTCTAATTCTATTAATTTTCAGTGGATCAAAAAGTCTATTTGGGCAAACACAGTTTAAAGATGAGGCTTCAGAGAAATTGATAGCCTTGAAAGTCTTTACGCAACAATTAAAAGAAAAATATATTCAAGATAGCATTGCCACTTTTAAAAGAGCAAAAGAACTAGGAATTCTTACCAGAATGGTTCAGCCAAATGGAGCTGTACAAGAATTAACAGGATTCGATTTATTTGGCAGACCAGTTTATAACACAACACACAATTTGGATGCAGCCAAAACAATTTCAACCAACAAAGTTTGGGCAGGCGGTTCCTTAAATCTAAATTTAGATGGGAGCGGAACAATTTTAGGAGAATGGGACGCTGGTTCAGTTATGATTTCCCACAGAGAATTGTTGGGAAGAGTAATATTAGGCGATGGTTTAGGTTTCTTCGACAACCATGCTACACACGTTGCCGGAACGCTAATTGCAACGGGAATTAATCCTAATGCCAAAGGAGGCAGTTTTAATGGAAATCTTAGGGCCTTTAATTGGAATAACGATGCTTTTGAAATGGCTAACGAAGCTGCCAATGGTATGCTAATTTCAAATCACTCTTACGGTAATATTGCTGGTTGGACTTACAATGGAAACCAAAATAGATGGGAATGGTACGGTGAACCAACAATAAGCCAAACCGTAGACTGGAAATTTGGATTCTATGACAACAGAGCCAGAGAATGGGACGAAATGGCATTTCTTGCACCCAACTATTTAATAGTAAAAGCAGCAGGCAATGATAGAAATGATAATGGACCTGGCCCTAATGGACTGCATTATTTTTTCAACAATGGAAACTGGGCAACTTCTACTGCTTCTAGAAATCCCGATGGTCAATATGATTGTATGCCTACCTACTCAAATGCAAAAAACATTTTAACGGTTGGGGCAGTAAATGCACTTCCCAATGGATATCAAAATGCAGCAGGTGTTAGCATGAGTAACTTTAGTGGATGGGGCCCAACCGATGATGGCAGAATTAAACCAGATATCTGTGGAAATGGGGTTAGTGTACTCTCTACAGTTACCGGAAACGATTCTAATTATGCAGCTTATAGCGGAACCTCTATGGCTGCTCCAAGTGTTGCTGGCTCTTTAAATTTGTTACAGCAACATTATAAAAATACCAAAGGAAGATTTATGAAGGCCGCAACCTTAAAGGCCTTGGCAATTCACACCGCAGATGAAGCTGGAAATGCTCCTGGACCTGATTACTCTTTTGGTTGGGGATTAATGAACACGGCTACTGCTGCAGCTGCAATTTCAAATACCAACAAAAGAAATCTAATTCTGGAGACAATTCTTTATAATTCAGATACTATTAAATATAGATTTTACTCAGACGGAAGTTTACCTTTAAAAGCTACGATTGTTTGGAATGATGTTCCCGGATTGGTCTTTTCACCAAGTTTAAACGATACCACACCTAAACTTATTAACGATTTAGACTTACGAATTAAAAGAGAAGCTACAGAAACTGAATTTAAACCTTGGAGATTAGACGTTACAAATCCTTCAAATGCAGCAACTACAGGCGACAACAGAAGAGATAATGTGGAACAGGTGTTGGTTCAAAACCCCGCTGCAGGATGGTACAGTATTAGCATCACCCACAAGAACCAATTATTCGGGTCTACACCACAATTCTTTTCAATTATTGTTACTGGAGGTTCTCCAGAACTTAAAGCTGGATTTCAAAGTTCTAATGCAGATGTTTGTCAGGGTGATAGCATTCAATTCTTTAATGCATCATTCGGATTTCCTAATAATTTTACTTGGAGTTTTCCAGGTGGAAGTCCCTCAACTTCAACAGCAGAAAATCCTACTATTTATTATCCAACAGCGGGCAATTACCCTGTTAGTTTGAGAATAGCAAATAGTACCAATGCTGATTCAATAAGTATTCAGAATTTTGTGTGGATAGGAGGTAAACTTTTACCTTTCTCAGAAGATTTCGAAACATTTAGCTTAAGCACCACACGCTGGGAAATTATAAATCCAGATACGCTTATAACTTGGGATAGGGTTGCGGTAAGTGGTAACAATAGTAATTACGCAATAGGGTTAAACCATGCACAGTATAACGTTTTTGGAGCTAAAGATTACCTAGTTTCTCCAAAAGTTAACTTGCAAAATGTTTCGAATGCCCACCTCTTTTTCGATTATGCTTATGCTTACAACGATCCATATACCGACAAATTAAGCATTGAAATTTCTACTAATTGTGGTTTAACCTGGACAGAGATTGGTAGATATGAGGAGGATGGTTCAGATTTCTTTGCAACTGCTGGTAACCAAATTATGAATTTTGTTCCTGCAACTGCCTCCGATTGGTGTTTTGGTAGTGTTCCTTCAAAATGTAAACACATAAACATTAGCAATTACGTTGGCAATGCAGGTACCTCCATTCGTTTTATAACTGAAAATGGAAACGGCAATAATTTGTACCTTGATAATATTCAAATAGTTAGCTTCCCCAATTCTGTGGAGGAGCAAATAAGTAACACGCTTAACGTGTTTCCTAATCCAGGAAATGGCATGGTAAATATTCGTTCAGATAAATCTTTAGGAGTTATCACTATATCAGATTTAACTGGCAGAAAAGTTTTTCAACAAGATTTTAATCAGAATAAAGAAACTCAGTTAGATTTAAGTGGCCTGAAAGCTGGCATATACTTTATTGAAACTTCAGGAAATAAAACCGTTAAATATATAAAGCAATAGATTTATAACTTTTCAAGTTAAGATTGTTAAGCTTGGCATCAACAAAAAACAGATGCTTATAACTTACTATTAAAATCGACATAAAATAAAAACACCCAACAGTTTATTCTATTGGGTGTTTTTTTATGTAATTAGCTTACTTTTGATACAATAATTCCCGGTATTTAGGAAGCGGCCAAGTGGCGTCATCAATCATAAGTTCCAATTTATCAACATGATAGCGGATTTTGTCAAAGAAATTCCCCTTAACATCGTTACAATAAGCAATTGCTACCTCTCTAGAATTAGTTAAGTTATTGGCATTTTTTCTAGCTTCAATCATGAGATTTACATTCCCAACAACCTCATTAATATAAATTGAAATCTTCTCCAATTGATTCATTTGAGCAGCATACATGCTTTCGTTCATTCCAAGATCTTTTAACCCCTTAATATTCGTAATTAACTCATTTTGGTATTTAATGGCTGCAGGAATAATGTGGTTGATTGCTAAATCGCCCATTACACGAGATTCTATTTGAATTTTCTTCGTGTAAATTTCTAAACGAATTTCGTGTCTAGCCTCCAGCTCTCTGTGGGTGTAAATTTTGTTACGAGTTAACAATTCAATTGATTTTTCAGATACAATGGCATCTAATGCCTCTGGCGTGCTTTTCAGATTACTTAAACCTCTTTTTGCTGCCTCTTCAACCCATTCTTCAGAATAACCATTTCCCTCGAACCGTATATTTTTAGACTCAATAATGTATTTGCGGATTACTTGTAAAATAGCAGAATCTTTCGCCTCTCCATCTGCAATACGTTGGTCTACTTCTTCTTTAAACTCGTTTAACTGGTTAGCCACAATGGTGTTTAAAACAGTCATAGGTGATGCAGAATTAGCTGAAGAACCAACGGCTCTTAATTCAAATTTATTTCCAGTAAAAGCAAATGGAGAGGTTCTGTTGCGATCTGTATTATCTAATAAAATCTCTGGAATTTTAGGAATACCCAACGCCATTAAAGATTTGCCTTCTCCAATTTCTGTATCAGAAGAATGCTCAATTGCATCTAAAACCGATGATAAAGAGCTGCCCAAAAATGCAGACATTATGGCAGGTGGAGCTTCGTTTGCTCCAAGACGATGATCGTTGGCTGCTGAGGTAATCGAAGCACGCATTAAATCTGCATGGTCGTGAAATGCCTTGAGGATATTTACAAAAAAGGTTAGAAACTGCAAATTGTTCTTTGGAGTTTTTCCGGGGGATAAAAGGTTTTTCCCTGTATTGGTTGATAAAGACCAGTTGTTGTGTTTACCAGATCCATTAATGCCTGCAAATGGTTTTTCGTGAAGTAAAACTCTTAAATTATGGCGTTCTGCAACTTTGCCCATAAGATCCATTAGCAACAGGTTGTGGTCTACAGCAAGATTTATCTCTTCAAACAAAGGAGCACATTCGAATTGGCCAGGTGCTACCTCGTTGTGTCGGGTTTTTAATGGAATACCCAATTTAAGTGCCTCAATTTCGAGATCCACCATAAAACCGATTACTCTTTCTGGGATAGTGCCGAAATAATGGTCTTCTAACTGCTGACCTCTTGCTGGACTGTGGCCAAAAACAGTTCTATTGGATAGTACTAAATCTGGACGTTCGTTGTACAAAGCAGCATCAACTAAAAAATATTCTTGTTCAACGCCCAATGTTGGATAAACTTTGGTAACATTTCTATCGAAGTACTGACAAACGTTTACACCAGCTTGCTCAATTAAAGCTATTGATTTTAACAATGGAGATTTATAATCCAGCGATTCTCCAGTATATGAAACAAAAATTGTGGGAACGCATAGTGTTTTACCAGCAGGTACTTCGTAAATAAATGCTGGCGAAGTTGGATCCCAGGCCGTATATCCACGAGCCTCAAAGGTATTTCTTATTCCACCAGATGGAAAAGATGATGCATCTGGTTCTTGCTGAACTAATGCTTCACCAGAAAAAACCTCCATGGTTCTACCATCTTTGCTGATGTGAAAAAAGGAATCGTGCTTTTCTGCTGTTGATCCTGTTAACGGTTGAAACCAATGAGTGTAATGGGTAACCCCTTTGCTAACCGCCCAGTTTTTCATTCCTGCAGCAACTTGTTCAGCTAATGCCGAATCAATTTTCTCATTGCGCTCTATGCAATCTGTTAATTGTTTCAATACTTGTTCAGAAAGAAACACTTGCATTGCAGCATAGTTAAATACATTTGAGCCGAAATAATCGCCTACTCTACCCTTAGGTACTTGAACCTCAACTGGTTTTCTGTTTCTTACTGCATCAATTGCTGCAAATCTAGAGTTATACATAAAATTTTACCTTATTTAGCTTTTTTGAAAATTAAGTTACAAAAATAAGCCTATTACCAAAATTACAACAACTAATTGAAACAAAATTTGAATTTAATTTTTTATTATTAAAAATTTGAAATGAAATAACTTTCCAATAAACCATTTGAGTAGAAGGTAATTCACGAAATAAAAAAATGAGAATACCAGTCACCCTAAAAAAAAAGTACTTAACAAAACATCTATTGCTTTGCTAAACACTTCTAAACAGATTTAAATCTATTTTTACTCCACCGTAACAGATTTAGCCAAATTTCTAGGCTGATCTACATTACACCCACGCATTACCGCAATATAATAAGACAGTAATTGTAACGGAATGGTAGTAAGAAATGGTGTTAATGGTTCTGGAGTTTCAGGTACCTCAATTACATAATCGGCCATGGTTCTAACATGCGTATCCCCTTCTGTAACTACGGCAATAATTCTACCTTTTCGAGCTTTAACTTCCTGAATATTGCTAACCACCTTATCATAATGACCTGTTTTTGTGGCAATTACAACAACTGGCATTTCTTCGTCAATTAGGGCAATAGGGCCATGTTTCATTTCAGCAGCTGGATAACCTTCTGCATGTATGTAACTAATTTCTTTTAGTTTTAGGGCGCCTTCAAGTGCAACTGGGAAATTATATCCTCTACCTAAATAAATGAAATTACGAGAATCTTTAAACTCTGCTGCTATTGTTTTGATATAATCAGCTTGTTTCAAAACGTCGTCTACCTTTTTAGGGATTTGCTCCATTTCTACCAGCATTTTTTGGAAATCTGAATGGCTTATACTGCCTTTCTTAAACCCAATCCATAAAGCCATTAAGGTTAATACTGTAATTTGAGCTGTAAATGCTTTAGTTGAAGCAACCCCAATTTCAGGGCCTGCATGTGTATATGCACCAGCATGAGTTAATCTTGGAATAGACGAACCCACTACGTTACAAACACCTAATATTGTTGCGCCCTTAAATTTTGCAAGCTCGAGAGCTGCCAAAGTATCTGCAGTCTCGCC
>DAIRTB010000013.1:0-15090 GCA_036804105.1 Bacteroidota bacterium
TATACATTTTTAGTGAAGTTCATACCAAAAGAGGGAGAGCAGATGCGCTTATTATCTTCGAAGATCAAATTTATTGCCTTGAATTTAAGCTAGATAAATCGGCAGATGAAGCCTTAACCCAAATAAAAGAACGAGGATATTTAAATCAATACAAAAATACAGATCAACCCAAACACTTAATTGGTATTAATTTCAATTCTGAAAAAAAAGAAGTTGACGGTATCGTATGGGAAGTGGAGTGAATTTAAATATCTCAATCATCACCTTGATCAACATCCAACATCCAAATTCAACCCTCCAAAATCAACAACCCTCCAAAATCAATAACCCTCCTTATTCATATTCTTTCTAATTAAAACATTAGACAATCCGAATCTGTTAGTTTATCGTATAATGAAGACAATAAAGAAATCAGATTTGGCGAGTAAAATCTGTAAGACATGCCAAAAACCATTCAGCTGGCGCAAGAAATGGGCCAAAGAATGGGAACATGTTTTATACTGCTCTGAAAGGTGCAGGAGAAACAAAATAAAGTCTGAATAAATCAATATTGGTTAATTGGATATTTTTATCTAATTTTGTTGTTTCATTTTGCAAAAAGTTCTCAAAAACTTCGATTGAAGTGCATAAACAAAGAAATGAACACTATTTAGAAACCTTCTAAAAGGTGTTTGTGACAATTATATGACAATTCAGGAAGTCCTGAAAGGGAACTTTGCAGTAAATTCAGAAAAGGAATAAATAGGTTGGAAAAATTAGTTGTAGTTGCCTTTACGCACAGAAATATTTATCTGAATGACCTTGGGAAATTAGTAGTAGCCCAAGAAAACTTAAGCAATAAATTGGCTGCCCTAAAAGCAGATCCCATATTAGGAATTGAGGAAGTATTTTACCTTGCTACATGTAATCGAGTAGAGTTCGTTTTCTCGGCGCAGAGACATTTCTCTCGAATAGACGTTGAGCTTTTGCTAGATCTTTTCTACGAGCAGTTCTCTCCTACCCAAGTAAACAACTTGTTGCAATTTGCCAGTATTTATAATGGTAAAGACGCCTTAGAACACCTGTTTAAAGTTGCATCAAGCCTAGATTCTTTGGTTGTTGGAGAAAGAGAAATCTCCAGACAAATTAGAATGGCTTACGAAAACTGTCAGCAGTTGGGCTTTACTGGCGATTTCCTGCGCCTAGTAATGAAACAAGTGGTAAAAACATCGAAGGGCATTTTTACGGAAACACGAATTGCTGAAAAACCAATTTCAGTTGCATCGCTCGCTGTAAGAAAACTTATCGATTACCAAATACCACAAGATGCGCCCATCTTTTTTGTAGGAGCTGGCGAGACCAATGCCCTAACTGCAAAATATCTTTACAAAGCGGGTTATAAAAACTTCACCATCTTCAATAGAACTTTAGAAAAAGCAGAAGCTTTAGCTAAAGAATATGGCGGAAGAGCATTACCAATCACAGAATTACCTCATTATCACGGTCATTTCGATGTTTTGGTTACTTGTACTTCTTCTACTGATCCGCTTATTACCACTGATGTTTGGGACAAACTAACTGGTTTTGAAGACAGCAGAAGATTTATCTTAGATCTTGCAGTACCAAACGATGTGGTAGATGAGCTACATCACCACCCAAAAATTACCTACATTTCTATGACTTCCTTGAAATTGGAAATAGAAAATAATATGCGTTTCAGAGAGAAAGAATTGGTAAAGGCGGAGAAAATAATCCGCCAGAACCTAGAAGAGTTTGTGGAAATTAGCAGAATAAGAAATGTAGAACTTGCCTTGCAAGACTTCCCAATTAAAGTAAAAGAAATAAAAAATAAAGCAATGGATGAGGTTTTTGCCAAAGAACTTTCTGGCTTAGACATCCAAACTAAATTGCTTATTGAGAAAATGATGGGTTACATGGAGAAAAAATGCATCTCTGTGCCAATTGTTATCGCCAAACAAATACTCTTAGAAAAAGAAACCTCTACTGAAGAAAAAGTAGAAACACAAGCATAAATCTTTCGTTAAATGGATAGAACCATCATTGTAGGCTCCAGAGGGTCGGATTTGGCACTTTGGCAAGCTCACTTTGTAATTGCGCAACTAGCAGATGCTGGCATAAAAGCAGAATTGAAAATAATTTCTACCCAAGGCGATCGGATTCAACACCTCAGCTTCGATAAACTAGAAGGCAAAGGTTTTTTTACCAAAGAAATTGAAGAAGCACTTATAGCCGAAGAAATAGATTTGGCAGTGCATTCCTTCAAGGATCTTCCAACACAATCGCCTGAGGGTCTTCATATTGCAGCTTTCAGTTACAGAGAAAATCCTTCCGATTTATTGCTTATTCTTAAAGACAAATTTGTTCCTGGTTCTACTTTCAACCTTGCAGAAGGTGCAATAGTAGGCACTTCATCAGCCAGAAGAAAAGGTCAGTTACTTGGTTTTCGTACAGATTTAGATATCCAGAATTTAAGAGGCAACGTTCCAACCCGCATTCAAAAACTTCGAGACGGCAAGTATGATGCCATCATGTTGGCGGCTGCAGGTGTTTATCGTCTTGAATTAGATCTATCCGATTTTGTAGCGCTTCCACTCGATCCGCAATGGTTTGTTCCTGCTGCTGCACAAGGCGTTTTGGCTTTGCAGATAAGAGCGAACGATGCGGAGTTGAATCAGAAATTACAAGAAAATTTGCATGATAAATCGGTTGCAGAAACTGTTGAAATAGAGCGTGATCTGCTCCGTAAATTCGATGGTGGTTGCCATTTACCGCTCGGGATTTACTGCTGGAAGGAAGCAAATAAATTCAAGTTGCTTACTGCCTATGCCCCATCAGTAGATGCAATTCCTAAAAGAGTTCAGCTTGAAGCAAATTCCATTGAGAACTTGGCAGACTTAGCGCTTAAAAAAGTTAAGGAAAATACGCAGGAAAGAGTTTTCATCTCCAGAGAATTAGGGAAAGACAGTTATTGCCTCAATGCCCTCACAACCTACGGTTTTCAAGTTCAACACGAAGATTTAATTGAGTTCAAAAAATTACCTGTTTCAGAAATTCCTGCTACAAAATGGGTTTTCTTTAACAGTGTAAACGCTTTAAATTTCTTTTTAGAGGATGTTGATACGCTCGAAAACTACCAGATAGGAGTAGCAGGAACTGCCACTGCTCAAGCACTGGAAGCAAAAGGTTACCAAGCCGATTTCGTTGGTAGAAATGCAGATCCAAATTTGAATGCAGCTGAATTTCAACAAATTGCAAAAGGAAGTTCTTTAATATTCCCTTGCAGCAATATCTCAAAAAGAACCTATCAAAAAGCGCTTGAGAGTTCAACACAGGTTTACGATCTACCCATTTATCAGGTAAGTTTCAAGAAAGAAGTGAACATTCTAGACGCAGATATATACGCATTTACCAGCCCAAGCAATTTCGAAGCGCTTACTGAAAGCCATCAAATACCAAAAAATGCTAAAACAATTGCCATTGGTAATACAACGGCAAAAAGCATGGAATTAGCAGGATACAAACCTGTAATTGCAAATTATCCAGACGAGCTGCGAATTGCAGAAGCTATTTTTAGTTTATAACCCGTTTATTTGTAGCATGATGAATGCTGAATTTTGGATTAAACATCTAGCCCTAAACCCGCACCCTGAAGGTGGCTGGTACAAAGAAGTTTACCGTGCGAAAGAAGAAATTTCTATAAACGCTTTGCCAAATCGATACAATGGAAATAGAAATACGGCAACTTCCATTTACTTTATGTTGGAAGAAGGTAATATCTCTCATTTCCACAGGATTAAATCTGACGAAATCTGGTATTTCCACGCTGGAGAAGCTTGCATAGTTTATTTACTACACCCAAACGGAGAACTTGAAGCAGTTCATCTCGGTATAAATATTGAAAATGGCGAGGTACTCCAAGTGCTGATGCCAAAAAATACTTGGTTTGCAGCAAAACCTTTGGGCGCTTATACGTTAGTAGGTTGTATGGTTGCGCCCGGATTCGATTTTCAAGATTTTGAATTGGCAGACGAAAAGCTTTTGCAGCAATATCCGCAACATGCCGAAATTATTTCACCCTTAATTATTAGCAAATGAACACACCCAACAGCGCCCAACTTTTCGAAGAATCTAAAACCTATTTCCCAGGCGGAGTTAATTCTCCCGTTCGGGCATTCAGATCAGTTGGTGGCACACCACTTTTTATGGTTAAGGGCGATGGTTGTCATATTTTTGATGCCGATCACAACAAATACATAGATTTTTGCTGCTCTTGGGGTCCGCTAATTTTGGGGCACAATCACCCAGCAATTAAGGAAAGCATTATAGAAGCCGTTGAAAATGGAACAAGCTTTGGGGCACCAACCATTCAAGAAAATCAACTGGCGAAATTGATTATTGAAAATCATCCGTACCTAGAAAGAATACGTTTTGTAAGCTCTGGTACTGAAGCAGTTATGAGTGCCATTAGATTAGCACGTGGATTTACAGGTAGAGACAAAATTGTAAAGTTCGAAGGTTGTTACCACGGCCACAGCGACGCACTTTTAGTGAAAGCAGGTTCTGGACTGGTAACTTTCGGACAATCCTCATCGGCAGGAGTACCAAAATCTGTAATTAATGATACCTTGGTTTTGCCTTTGGATAATCTAGAAGCTTTAGCTGCTTGTTTTGCTGAACATGGTAATGATATTGCCTGTGTTTTGATTGAGCCAGTTCCTGCAAACAACGGATTGCTACTTCAAACAAGAAGATATTTACAAAAACTACGCAGCTTATGCGATGAGTATGGTGCTCTTTTAATCTTCGATGAGGTAATTTCTGGTTTCCGAGTAGGTTTCGCTGGTGCAGCAGGTTTGTATAGAATAAACCCAGACATCATAACTTTTGGGAAAATTATTGGTGGTGGTTTGCCTGTTGGTGCTTATGGCGCAAGAAAAGAAATTATGGCATGCATCTCCCCAGAAGGCGATGTGTACCAAGCTGGCACACTTTCTGGAAATCCAGTGGCGATGTCAGCTGGAAGAGCTGCGATTACAGAACTTTTAATGCCCAATTTCTATCGAAATCAAACCAAAAAAACAGTGAAATTTGTTAGGGCAATTCGCAAGCATTTGGTAGAGAAAAACCATCCATTCAGAATATTTTCTATTGGCTCTATTTTCTGGCTCAGCTTTTCAGACTTGCCAAGAATTTCAAATTCAGATCAGATTTCTAGCGAAAAAATGCAGCTTTTCAGAAAGATGTATCATTATTTATTAGAAAACGGTGTGTATCTTGGGCCATCGGGTTATGAGGTAGGATTTGTATCTTCGCAGCACAGCGAGGCAGATTTAGAACAAGCAGCAGCGATAATTTGTAAAGGCATAGACCACATTTTTGAAGATGTAAAATAAACCATGCAAGAAAGAACAGTATTCTTTGTAATTGTATCCTACATTGTACTGGCTTTTGCTTGGTGGACCTTCGTGTTGATTGATTCAAACCGCTCCATTAGCACCCTCAGAATTCAAGAATTAGAGCAACAAAAACAAATGGCGCTGAAGGAAACCATTTCTAAAGCGTTAACTGGCGGATTCGATTCTCCTAATGCGCCCATTTTTAATATCGAAGGAAATGTGCTAAAATTGGATACAACTTTACTTAAATCCTTCATTCTCAGCAATTATCCTGACTTGCGTTTAAATTTCAAGCTAGACGAAAAGAAGCAAAAACGTAGCTATGAATTGGAAGTAGATCCTGTTAAAATAGCAGAATTAACATCCACCGAAACAAAAAGAACTTGGATGTTTGTAACCGAAGGTATCGTGTTTGTTGTGCTCCTTTTTTGGGGTTTCGATCGGATTTACCGAAGTTATCGACAAAAAACTATGCTCAACAGAATGCAAAACAACTTTTTGTTAAGCGTAACGCACGAGTTGAAAACGCCCTTGGCTTCAGCAAAATTACAGCTACAAACCCTACAAAGGCATGAGTTTGAGGTTGAAAAGCGCAAGAAATTTATCAACAATGCTTTAGGTGAAATGAACCGCTTGCACGAGCTGATGGAGAATATCCTCATTGCATCGAGGTTAGAAGACGAGAATTATACTTCTCAAAAAATACAGATCAATCTAAGTAAATTGGTAGAAGATGCAGTGCATTTGTATCAGAACATTAGCATGTATCATCAAACCATTACCTCGAAAATAGATCCAGATATTTTTATTTCGGGTGATGCAAAGACGTTGCAATCGGCAGTACAGAACTTAATAGAAAATGCACTAAAATACTCTCCCGCCGATTCAATTGTAGCAGTGGAATTTGAGAAAAATCAGAATTTGGCCGTACTAAAAGTGATTGATCAGGGAGATGGCATTACCGAAGAAGACAAAAAATTAATCTTTCAAAAGTTCTACCGAGCCGGAAATGAAGACACCAGAACATCAAAAGGCACTGGACTTGGTCTTTTTATTGTCAAAAATGTGTTGAAAGAGCACTTATCTAATATATTTGTTAGGGATAATCAACCAAAAGGAAGCATATTTGAAGTTCATTTTCCAATTAATTCAATATGAGCTACAGAATACTTTTAGTAGAAGACGAAGAAAGTCTTAGAGAGGTAATTGCCTTGAACCTAGAAATGGAGGGCTATCATGTTGCCTCAACCGATAATGGCATTGAAGCCATGAATATTTTTAAATCTGAACGATTTAACTTGGTTATTCTCGATGTGATGTTGCCAAAAATGAACGGATTAGATTTGGGTGAGAAAATCCGCTTGCAGAATCACGATCTCCCAATATTATTTTTATCGGCCAAAAGCACCCAAGAAGATCGTATTGCGGGTTTAAAAGCAGGTGGGCACGATTACCTTACCAAGCCCTTCAATTTGGAAGAATTGCTGTTGCGTGTAAACATTTTAATTAAGGCTGGCCTAAAAGGAACTGAACAAAGCAAGGAGCTAAACGTTTATAAATTCGCTGGCAACGTAGTTGACTTTAAAACTTACCAAGTGCAAACCCCAAAAGGAACGCTGGAAATTAGTAAAAGAGAAGGCATGTTGCTAAAATTATTGATTGATAAAAAAGGCGAAGTGGTTTCTAGAGAACAAATTTTAGAAAAGGTTTGGGGTTACGATGTTTTCCCTTCCACCAGAACTATAGACAATTTTATCCTCAATTTCCGTAAGAATTTTGAACCAGATCCTAAGAATCCAAGATACTTCCACTCCGTAAGAGGTGTGGGTTACAAATACACAGAAGACGCAGAAAATAGTGAAGAAAGCAATTTTACTGGTTAACCTGGGAACACCAGATTCGCCAAAGACCTCAGACGTACGCAAATACCTAGTTGAATTTTTAACCGATAAGCGGGTTATAGACATTCCAGTTATACAAAGAAATCTTTTAGTTCGGGGGATTATCGGACCGTTTAGAGCCCCAAAATCTGCGGCAACTTACAAGAAAATTTGGACGCCAGAAGGCTCACCCTTAATGGTTTACAGCCAAAAAACGGCTGTCCTTCTGCAAGAAGCCTTGGGCGATAACTACAAAGTGTATTTGGCAATGCGTTATCAAAGTCCGTCGCTACCTGATGTTTTGGCGCAGATGTACAAAGATCAGCCAGAAAGCATTCGAGTAATTCCGATGTTTCCGCAATATGCTTCGGCAACAACGGGTTCTGTAATTGATCGTGTAATGGAATTGCTGAAAGATTGGCCAACTCTACCTAAGGTTGAGTTTGTGAATTCCTATCACGATCATCCACTCATAATTGAAACATTTACTGAGAATGCGCTGAAATTGGATATTACCAAATACGAGCATTTCTTGTTTAGTTTCCACGGTGTTCCAGTAAGACAACTGGCAAAATCTGATCCTTCAGGCGAATGGTGCACCAAAGTAAAACCAAATTGCTGTGCTGTTTTTACAGAAACCAACCGCAATTGTTATGGCGCACAATGTTATAATACTGCTTCTAAAATAGTTGAGAAACTGAATTTAAAGCCAGAACAATACACCATTTGCTTCCAATCTAGGTTGGGTAAAACCCCATGGATTCAGCCTTATACTTCGGAAGTAATAGAAGAACTTGCCAAAAAAGGGGTAAAGCGCATCATGGCATTTAGCCCGGCATTTGTAAACGATTGCCTAGAAACCACCTTCGAAATTGGTGAAGAATATGCCGAAGATTTCGAGAAAATGGGTGGCGAGCACTTGCAATTGGTAGAAAGCCTCAATACCAACCCGAAATGGATAGCGGCTTTGAATGATTTGGCTGTAAGGTAATTTTTCTATATGAATTAGGATTAGTGCCATCCTCAAGGTTACAAAAGCATATTGGTTAACAACTACTTATAAAAACTTAAGGGTCGAAGCTTATTTAACTTCAATCAGATTTATCGTCTCATAACCTATTTCCAAAAGAAAGTTTTTTTTACTTTCTAGTTTTTTAATCGAATCAATATTTTCCGAGAAAATATCAAGTAGACTATCGTTTGAAATGTTTCCTAAATTAATTTTAATCAGCTTTTTCGGTGTTTGATTTACAAAATAGTAGTCTCTAAAATCTGAATCTTTTGAAATAATGATGTAATCCATTTGATCAGCATATTTACATAAATCTGAGTCTTTGGTTTCGGATTTACTCAAAATTTCATTTACATGAATTGATTCGAAACCTAGCTTTTTTAAATGTTTGGTCAATTTGTAGGAAATGTGAACATCACAAAGGAATTTCATTAAGCTACATCTTTAAGCGAATGTCCTGATAAGTATAATTTCACAAAATTTAAACAGGCCAAAATATCCTCTCGCTCTAATTCTTGGTGATCTTCTAGAATCTCATCAACAGTCATTCCAGAACCTAGCATATCAATTATTACTTCAACCGGCCATCTCATTCCTCTTATGCAAGGTTTTCCATGACAAATTTCTGGGTCAATGGTTATTCTGTCTATCAACTTTTCCATGAAGCTTAATTTATTCAAAGGTACAAATACTTTTTTCTAACCGTTTCCCAATCAACTAGATTACGCTCTTCTTGAGACTCCGTATAGGATAAATAAACTTCATTCTTTTGCTCATCTGTTAGCGATTTCCAGATTGCACCTTCTTCAGATTGTTCTTGCATTTTAAGAAAATCGTAAATTGTTTGTAATAGTTGCTCACTTTCAATACAATCTACAATCTTATGTAAGTCTGATTTTAATTGCAATCCACTCATGGTTTGTTTGTTAGATATCAAATTTACGGAAAATTGAGTGATTTTGGTTACTTGTACTTGAAGGATCTATTTTAGGAGTTTTTAAAACACACTCAACTCCATCCCTCAATAATCTTTTTTAGATGTTTGGCTTCAATTAGGTTTCCAGCTCTTGAATCTTCCATAGCCTTGTCAATTCTAAGATTTAGATCTTCAATCGACATTGGTTTAAAATTGTAGCTTTCAGAATTAATTTTCAAGATTTTTTCAATTTGAGAAACCAATTCTACGTTCTGAACTTTAATAAATTCTTGGATTAGAACCAATTTTCTTGTTTTCAAGTCCATTTCTTTTTTTTATTTGAAGGTACAAATTTTCTAAATTGAAATCTTGAGGAGATTTATTCTTTTCGGCTTTATTACTTACTTCATTCTGTTAACTCTTTGGGCAAAAGATCAAATTGTGGGTCGTTGAGTTCGTCGAAATGTGGTCGTTGAGCTCGTGGAAGCGACTTGTGATATAGAAAATGATTTCCGAAAACCTAATGTTTCGACGGGCTCAACGACCGGTTTTCAGAAATCATTTTCTTGGAGAACCTACTTGAAAATCCTGCTCATCAATTAAATCATTAAATCGTGTTCAAAAGCGACTATTTTGAGCTCAACAACCGGTTTTCCGAAATCATTGTCTTGCTGCTATCTACTCCACCGCCAATAAATTATCATCAGAATTGCGGTCTATGAGTTTGCTGAATGGATCTATACCCACTTTTACCGGTTTCTTATCTACCACCAATTGTATTTTATGCTCCCCATTTTTGTTGAAACCGTGTTTATTCAGATAAATGGTTTTTACCTGCTTTTTGCCGTTTTCATCCTTGGTTTCAGGAAGCAATAAAGCCACATCAATCTGATCGTTGTGCCAGTTGCCATCCGTAAGCAAACCTGTTGAGTCTGCGTAGAATTTGCCTACTTGTAAAACCATATTAACTTCAAACTTGCCGTTGTCTAAGGATTTTACATCCACAGATTTTACTCGGTTATCGTACAAAGTAATTTTCTTCCAGCTTTCTTCTAAAAAATAATGCATTGAATCTGGGGTTACAGCTTTTACCGCATCAAACAAATTGTAAGACGTTGGGTAAGGTGGACTTTTAAACGCAAACTGATTTACAAAGGTTTTCAAACCGCTATTCAAAACCTCTTCTCCTATATAATCTTTGGTAGCATAGAAAATTAAGCTGCCTTTTTGATACCATTGGTAACCTTGGGTACAATCTATGTAATTGGTTTCCTTCTTAGATTCGTTGGCTCGACCTCGTAAATAGCCATCTAAACTGTATTCTAAGAACGTACGGAGATTTTCTGCACCGTATTTATGCTCGGCAACCATTATGGCGCTGTATTCTGCTAAGCTTTCTGAAACAAGATTTGCACCACGGGTTTTACTTGGCATAGCTTGATGTCCCCACCATTGGTGACCAACCTCGTGAGCTGTTACATAATAAGCCGAATTGTAAGAATTGGGATCTGAGAAATCGGCAGTCCAAGCGAAACCTTCACTAAAAGGAATCGTGTTGGGGAATGATTGTGCAAAGCCTGCATACCTCGGAAATTCTATAATTCGGATTTCATTGTGTTGGTATGGCGAGAAATTCTTGCTGTTGTACACCAAAGCGTCCCTTAATCCACCCATAAAATGTACTAGATTGTATTTATGTTTTGGGTTGTGGTATATTTTCATAGGAATTTTTCGGCCATCAATTTCAACTACTTCTTCCAAAAGCGCATATCTGCCAGAAACCACAGAATAGAAAAGCGTAATCGGCTCCTCAGATTTGTAGTGGAAGTATTTACGGTTATCCGTTGTCCACTCCTTTAATAACTTCCCAGGTGCAATCGCAATTTGATCACTGGAAGTACTTACAATTGCCTCGAACTGCACTAAATCGGCAGAAGGATTAAATAAATTGGTGTTAACCGCTTTCTGATCGGTTGGCAAAGGCAGATCTCCTGATTTGAATGGAAGGTCTCGCTTCTTGCGCTCTGCATCGCTCGAAATTTCAAAATCTTCATTATAACCAAATGATGGTGGAACAAGATCTAGGAAAGAGCCGTTCTCATTAATCCTCCAGTTGATATCAGAATTTCCGAAGCCCCGAATTTCGGTTGTATCGGTAATGGTGCAGTTTAGCGTGTCGCCTGGAGCAAGGGTTTTTGGTAATTTGAATTTTACGAAACGAGTGCCTGAAATTCCCTTAAAACCACTACCAGCATCGTTGGTGTTGATAAATTCCCGGCTTTGATACACCAACTCCAGTGCTTTGTTATCTACCAAAATTGCACCTCGGTAATTGGAAAGTGTGAAAAACAAGGTGTCAATTGCAGCAGAAGTTTTGTTTACAAGCTGTGCTTGGTAGGAACTGAAATACTTACGCTCTTCTGGAAATAAATCTACTTCGAGCTTAACCGCTGTATATGTTGGTTGCGGGATGTCTTTGTATTGCTTATAAGAACGCTCATAATCAGCACGTTCGTCTAAAGATTTCTTAGAGCGAACATGCAAATTTAAAACGCTGGTATTGTAAAAAATGAAACCGCCCAATCCCAATGCAGCAATCATTGGTATTACAATTACAAGCGACGATTTTAAATTCATTTGGGCTTTTGCATTTTGCCATCTAGCTTTAAAACTTTCTTCAGCACCACGAAGCCAAAAGAAATAACCAATGGCAAGCAGTACTAATCCAACAGCTAACCAATAAAGTGTATAATACAGAAGCGGTTCAGCAAAATGACCATAACCAGAAAAATCTGAAAGCGTGTAACTTGGCGAATTACCGTAGAAAAAGAGGTTGTAATCGGTTTTGGCAATTAATTTTATTACAAAAATTAGCACCCAAACTCCAATGCCAACAAAGTGACCAAGAAATTTGCTGTTTACTAGAACATGCACAAAAAAGGCGAGCAAAACAATTTGTAAGTACTCTGGAAAAATTACAAACACCACTTCTTTTAAGTACATCGGCAAATTGATATCCGTGAATCCCTTAAATAATTGGTTTAAAATACCCATCACCATTACCGATGCTGCCAAAGTAAAAGCTAAAACTGCAATTGCTTTCACTTTTGCGATGTAGCTAACCCAAGATGGCACCGGCAAACTATCGAAAATACCGCTGAAATTGAGGCTTTTGTTTCTGTGCACTACTTCTCCTGTATAGAAAAGCAACATCACCCAAACAAATAATACAAAATTATTTTCTCTACCCTCTAACATGTTGTAGGTGAGTGGTAAACCTGCTGTTCCGTAACTATAATTTGCAAATGAATTGTTCATTGCAAGTGTTATAAGACCGCCCAACATCATGACCCAGAAAAAGCGATCTCTAAAAATGCTGAGGGTTTCAATTTTCCAAAGGCTTACTGCTAATTTAAAGTTTTGCATTAAACCAAAAGTTTTCTCAACTGGTCTGCGTAAAACATCTAAACTAGGTACTTTAACTTGCGCTATTTTCTTTTTTATTTTTTGTTTGATGATGAAAAATTGCTTGAACGAAAAGCTGAGATAAACCCAAAGTAAAATAAGCGTAGTTAATCCGCTAAAAATCAACCTGTTGATTAGTAGATTCTTACTTATGGTTAACCCTTGCGTATTTACTTCTGCAGGAGTTAGGTATCTAAAATCTTCGAACAAAACATTTATTGCGAAGGGGTCGAAAAACATCGTGAATTTCCTGTTCTCTAAATCGGAAGCTAGGGTGTCGACAATTAAATATAGCAACAGAAAAAGGATGCTGCCCATGTAAGCCGCCATAATTTTTCTGGTTTTGGCAACCAAAGCAAAGAAAAGGGTTCCAGTGAAAAAGTAATTTATTAAGCCAAAAATTAGCAGTGGCTGAAAGTAATTTCTGAAAACAGTTGGCCCAAATCTATCGGGTTCAACCCAATCGAAAATAGGACCAAGAATTGATCCTAACCACATGCCCAAAACAGTTCCTATTGGCACCAATGCTAGAACTGTAAGCGAGCCCAAATACTTGCCGAGCAAATATTTCTTCTCATTAATTGGATAGGCAAACAAGAAATTTTGTGTACGATGTTCTAAATCTCGGTAAACGGGTACACCCATAATTGCAGAGGCAATCAGTCCGCCAAAAACACTGCTAATGGCTAAAACCTGTGCAATGGTAAGTGCAGAGTTGAAGTTTGTTTTCTCGCTTCCGGAAATTCCACCAGAAGCAATAAGTAGAAATCCCAGTAAAAACATGATGAACACATAAAGCCAGGTTGCTGGTCTTTTGGCTCGGTATTGCAGCTCGAATAAGTAAAATGCTTTAAACATGGCTACAAGGTTACAAGGTCAACTTTGCTGGAAATAGTAGAAAAATAGGCGTCTTCTAAGCTCGCTTTGGTTGGCTCGAAACCCTCTCCAGGATTTGTATTCGATAAAATATGCACCAGAATTTTACCCGATTTCAGATAGGTGGCAATAACCTTATGCTCAGATCTTAGGGTGTCTAAATCATGCCTGTCGATCATTTTTTTCCAAATGTTGCCTTCGATACTTATCACTACATCCTGTGGATTTCCAGCTGCCATTACTTCGCCCAAGCAGATAACAGCCATGTTGTTGCAAAGCGTACTCACATCTTCAACAATGTGAGTGGAGAGAATTACCACGGTGTTTTCGCCAAGTTCGCTCAATAAATTGTAGAAACGGTTGCGTTCTGCTGGATCTAAACCTGCGGTTGGCTCATCTACAATTATTAATTTCGGGTCTCCCAAAAGTGCCTGCGCAATGCCGAAACGTTGTTTCATACCACCAGAATAGGTACTTAAGTATTTGTCTTTCACTTGAAAAAGATTAACTCGATGCAGCATGGCATCTACCAATTCTTTTCTTTCACTTTTTTGGTGGATGCCTTTCAGCTCGGCCAAATGGTTTAGAAATAAGGATGCTGAAATTCTAGGGTAAACGCCAAATTCCTGAGGTAAATAACCGAGTTGCCTACGTAAATCGTCTGGCTCGGTGAGTACATTCACATTGTTGAAAACGATTTCGCCAGAATCTGGAGATTGTAAAGTAGCAATTGTGCGCATGAGGCTAGATTTGCCAGCTCCATTTGGGCCAAGGAGACCAAACATCCCTTTTCCGATGCTTAGATTTACATTGTTGAGTGCTTTTACCCCATTGCTATAGGTTTTGCTGAGGTTCTTAATTTCTAACATAGCAGTTTTTTACAAAAGTTTAGACGAGGTTGAATATGAAAGGGTTGCTTTAGAATTACGAATTACGAATTAGGAATTACGAGAGCAATTTACGAATTACGTACTCAGATTCAAATTAAGGAATTGTTATTGTATGAAGATAGGGAAGATGTAAGAAAGTATTAAAATAAGAAAACAATTTAATAATTAGGGACGCTAAAGAATGGCCGGAGGCCATATCCATAAATTTCACTCGGCAGAGCCGAGCGAAAGCGGAAGCATCAAGCATCCATTTAGGGACAAAAGGGACAATAACGACGGAAAGGAATAAACTGCCTCGTTTTGAATTTGACTTGTCCTAAAATGGGTTTACACAAAAAAGTGTAAAATGAAAGAAGAAATTAAAGCCAACTTAAGCAATTACTACATCACCTAATCACCACATTAAAAACTATTTCCCTACAAACCTTCTGTAAACTACTATTAAGAATTCTTTTACAGAATCCAGCTCTAAATCCCAAGCCATTTTGCCGATTAACTCATTGAAAATATAAGATTCGGCTGCTGAAAGATTGGGCATGTTATTAAGGGTATCTACTTCTTGCGCAAAAAATTCGTGGTCGTTTTTAAAGAGCTCACGGATAAATAGGAATTTAGAATTCAATCCCATAGCAGATTTAATATTATCCACTGGCTT
>DAIRTB010000014.1:0-14904 GCA_036804105.1 Bacteroidota bacterium
ATATCGAAAAGAATACGGTAGATTTTCAATTAAATTTCGACGACTCTTTGCAAGAGCCAACGGTAATGCCATCGAAATTTCCAAACCTTTTAATGAATGGAGCATCTGGTATTGCCGTAGGTATGGCAACCAACATGGCACCACATAATTTAAATGAGGTTGTGGATGGTATAATTGCTTACATCGATAACAATGATATTCTTCCAGAAGAACTATTGCAATTTGTAAAAGGACCAGATTTTCCTACGGCAGGTATTATCTATGGCTACGAAGGTGTAAAAGAAGCACTTCTAACCGGTCGTGGTAGAATTGTAATGCGTGGTAAAGCTACCATAGAAGTTTTAGAAAATGGTAGAGAACGTATAATTGTAACTGAAATTCCTTTCCTAGTTAACAAGGCAGATATGCTAAAACGTACTGCCGATTTAGTGAACGAAAAGAAAATAGACGGCATTAGCGATCTAAGAGACGAATCTGACAGAGATGGAATGCGCATTGTATATGAAATTAAAAGAGATGGAGCTGCTAACGTAGTTTTAAATCACCTTTATAAGCATACCGCTTTACAATCTACTTTCTCAGTAAATAATATTGCTTTGGTTGGCGGAAGACCAATCGCTCTGAACCTTAAAGACATGATTATCCATTTTGTGGCTCACCGCCATGAGGTAGTAATCAGAAGGACTCAATTTGAGTTAGATGAAGCAAAAAAACGTGCGCACATTCTTGAGGGTTTAATCATCGCTTTAGATAATTTAGATGCAGTTATTAAACTCATTAGGGAATCTAAAACGCCAGAAGATGCAAGAAACGGTTTAATTACTTCTTTCGATCTTTCTGAAATACAAGCAAGAGCAATTCTTGATATGCGTTTACAACGTTTAACTGGTCTTGAGATTGATAAAATTAGAGCTGAATACCAAGAAATTCTTGCTGAAATTAATCGTTTAGAAGAAATTTTGGCGAATGAGCCTTTAAGAATGCAAATTATTAAGGATGAGCTTACTGAAATCAAAACCAAATTTGGTGATGCTCGTAGATCTGAAATAGTTTATAGTCCAGACGATTTCAGAATGGAAGATCTAATTGAAGAAGAAGATGTGGTGATAACCATTTCTCATTTAGGTTATATAAAACGTACTTCTTTAACAGAATATCGTAAGCAAAATAGAGGTGGAGTTGGCGTAATCGCTGGTGGTACAAGAGACGAAGACTTTATTGAATACATCTTTATTGCATCCACGCACAGCTATTTAATGTTGTTTACCGATTTAGGTAGATGCTATTGGATTAGAGGTTACGAAATACCAGAGGCCAGCAGAAATAGCAAAGGAAGAGCTATACAAAACTTGTTGAATATACCAGCTGAAGATCGAGTTAACGCATTTATTTCAGTTAAAGACCTTACCGACAAAGAATTCTTAGATAGCAACTACATTGTTTTTGCAACCAGAAAAGGGGTTATCAAGAAAACCAGCTTAGAAGCGTTCTCAAGACCAAGGTCTAACGGAATTAATGCAATTTCAATTAATGAAGGCGATAGATTGTTAACCGCAAGACTTACTTCAGGAACGAGCGAGATTATTATGGCTGTTAAATCTGGAAGAGCTATTCGTTTTAACGAAAGTAAGGTTAGGTCGATGGGCAGAAATGCCGCCGGTGTTAGAGGAATTAGCCTAAATCAAGAAACCGACGAAGTTGTTGGCTTGATTTGTGTAGAGTCTGATGAAAGTTCGATATTAGTAGTTTCTGAAAAAGGTTTTGGTAAACGTTCACTTTTAGAAGATTATAGAATTACTAACAGAGGTGGGAAAGGTGTTAAAACCATTTCTGTAACTGAGAAAACAGGAACTCTTATTGCAATTGTAGATGTTAAAGACGATGAAGATTTAATGATCATCAACAAAAGCGGTGTAGCAATTAGAATTGGTGTTGCAAATCTCCGAATTATGGGAAGAGCAGCTCAGGGCGTTAGGTTAATTCGTTTAAAAGAAGATGATGAAATTTCATCGGTTACAAAAGTTCCGCATCAAGATGATGAAGAAGTTGAAATTAACACAGACCTAATTGTGCCAATTGAAGAAGCCCTAGCAGATGCAATTGAGGGCGAACCAGAAATTATTGACGAAGAGGAAATTGAAGATCCTGAAGTTGATGAAGAAAACGATGATGATGAAGAAAATAACTAAACAAAAAATAGCAATTAAAATGAAAAGGTTCTTATTAACAGCCATGGCCATTTTAACAGTTTCTACTGTGGCATTGGCTCAGAAATCGAAAATTCAAAGCGCCATTCTCGACCTTAGGGCAGGAGATTTAGATAAAGCAAAAGAAAATATCGATTTGGCAACAACTAATCCGAGTTCAAATACTTTGGCAAAGGGGTGGTATTACAAAGGAGTTATTTACTTAGATATCGCAGGAGATTCTGTTATGGGGCCAACTGTTGAAAACGCTTTAGAAGTTTCTTTAGAGGCCTTTCAAAAAGCAGCCGAATTAGATACAAAAGGAGATTTTAAGACAGAAATTGGTCAGGGAAAAAGCCGTTTAGCTGAAGGTTTCTTTAATCAAGGTCTTGAGCAATTTGAAAAAAAGCAATTTGATAAATCACTAGCAAGCTTTGAAAAATTAATGATCCTAGTTCCTGGAGATACCAATGTTATAAATAACGCAGCGCTTTCGGCTCAAAATGCCAAAAACTATGACCGTGCTTTAGAGCTTTACAACGAATTGTTGACAAAGGGTTACGATAAAGCATTTGTACACCAAATTATTGCATCAATTTACTCTGCAGAAAAAAGGGATACAACTGCTGCTTTAAAAGCATTAGATAGAGGTATTGCTGCTCACCCAAGCGATAAAGGTTTAAGAATTGACCAATTGAACATTTTCTTAAATTCTGCAGATAGAAGAAAGGAAGCTATTGCTAGCTTAGAAGAGGCAACAAAATTAGATCCAACAAATGCTCAATTATTCTTTGCACTTGGTACTTTACACGAAAGCAGTAAAGAATTTCCTAAAGCAATTGAAAATTATAAGAAAGCTATTGAAATTGATCCTAAATATTTTGATGCCTTATTTAACTTAGGTGCCGTTTATTTTAACGAAGGTGCAGAAATGGCTAACGAAGCAAACAAAATTCCTTTCAACGAACAAAAGAAATTTGAAGCAGCTAAAGCCAAATTTTTGGCCAAGTTTAAAGAAGCCTTGCCATATTTAGAAAGAGCTTTGGAGCAGTCGCCAAACGACGACTCAACACTTTATTCTTTACAACAACTTTATGCTAAAATTGGAGACAATACCAAATCGGCTGAAATGAAGAAAAGAAGAGAATCAGCTAAAAAATAAATAGTTTAACATTTTTAAAAGAAAGGGGTATTTTTGCCCCTTTCTTTGTTTTTATCGGATCTAATCCGATTTTTGGGGTTTCAATTTAACGCTATGGCTTGGTTTAAAAGAACAGACAAGGGGGTAACAACCCTCACAGAACATAAAAGAGAAGTGCCAGATGGCATTTGGTATAAATGCACAGAATGCAAAAAAACTACTTCTACAACAGATTTACATGCAAATAAGTATGTTTGCCCTGAATGTGGTTACCATGTTAGAATTGGTTCTAAAGAATATTTCGAGATATTATTCGATAACAATCATTTTGAAGAACTAGATGCCAATATGGTTTCTGAAGATCCCTTGAATTTTACGGACACCCAGCCCTATGAAAAGCGTTTGGAAAATGCTATAACCAAAACAGGATTAAAAGATGCCCTAAGATCTGCTGTTGGGAATATTGAATGTGTAAAAGTGGTAATTGCTTGTATGGACTTTGAATTTATTGGTGGTTCTATGGGTAGTGTTGTTGGTGAAAAAATTGCAAGAGCCATAGATTATGCGCTTAAAAACAAGTTGCCAATGATTATTATCAGTAAATCTGGCGGCGCAAGAATGATGGAGGCAGCCTTTAGCTTAATGCAAATGGCCAAAACTTCTGCAAAATTGGCTCAACTCTCTGAAGCTGGAATTCCATACATCTCTATTATGACAGACCCAACAACTGGTGGGGTAACCGCTTCTTTTGCCATGTTGGGTGATATAAATATTGCTGAACCAAATGCACTTATCGGTTTCGCTGGGCCAAGGGTAATCAAAGAAACCATTAAAAAAGACCTGCCGAAAGGATTTCAATTATCAGAAATGGTTTTGGAAACTGGTTTTTTAGATCTTATTATTCCTAGAGTGGAATTAAAACAAAAGTTAGTTGTTTTACTAAATCATTTTAAGAACTAAAAATTCGAAAAATAATTTTACCTTTGCACCACACTAATCGAGTGGAGTTTATAAAAACTTAACGAAGATGTATTTAGATTCAGAAAAGAAAAAAGAAATTTTTGCACAGTATGGTGCAAACGAAGCAGACTCAGGTTCTGCTGAAAGTCAAATTGCAATGTTCTCATTTAGAATTAAACACCTTACAGAGCATTTGAAAAAAAATAGAAAAGATTACAATACCCAGTTATCTTTGGTGAAACTTGTTGGTAAAAGAAGATCTTTGTTGAACTACTTGATGAAAAACGACATCATGAGATACAGAGCAATTATTGCCAAATTAGAATTAAGAAAATAATTACTTGTAAAATCTAAATGAAGCGGTTGAAGATGAAAATCACAACCGCTTTTTTTATATATTCGCAATCATAAAAATTATGTTGTATAAAGCTGTAAATCAAACCATCGAAATGCCCGATGGAACAATCATTACCATTGAGACCGGAAAATTAGCAAAGCAAGCAGACGGTTCTGTAGTGATTAAACAAGGAAACACCATGCTATTGGCTACGGTAGTTTCGGCTACTGAAGCCAAAGAAGATGTAGATTTTCTTCCCCTCTCTGTAGATTACCAAGAGAAATATGCCGCAAACGGTAGAATTCCCGGTGGTTTCTTGAAAAGAGAATCTAAGTTATCTGATTATGAGGTGCTTATATCTCGTCTTGTAGATAGAGCATTACGTCCATTATTCCCAGAAAATTATCATGCTGATACGCAAGTTATGATCAGCCTAATATCTGCCGATGCAGATGTTGCGCCTGACGCACTTGCTGCTTTAGCAGCTTCTGCTGCAATTGCTGTTAGTGATATTCCATTTAATGGTCCAATTTCTGAAGTACGTGTAGCTCGTATCAATGGCGTTTTCAAAGTGAATCCGTTAATCTCTGAAATCGCAATTGCTGATATTGATTTAATTATTGCAGCGAGTATAGACAATGTTGTAATGGTTGAAGGTGAAGCAAACGAATGTTCTGAAGAAGAATTAGTTGAAGCCATTAAATTAGGTCATGAAGCTATTATTATTCAGTGTAAAGCTCAAATTGAACTTGCTGAAAAAGTTGGATCAACCGTTAAAAGAACCTACAATCATGAGCGTTCTGATGAAGCACTTCAAAATGCTATAAATGCTTTTTGTTATGATAAAGTTTACAATGTAGCAGCTCAATCTTTGCCTAAAAAAGATAGATCCGAAGGCTTCAAAGCTGTTTTGAAAGAGTTTCTTGATTCTCAACCAGAAGGCACTTTGCTAGATGCGTTTTTAGTGAAAAAGTATTTTCATGATGTTGAATTTCATGCAGTTAGAAATTTAATTTTAGATAAAGGCCAACGTTTAGATGGAAGAAAAACCACAGAAATTCGTCCGATTTGGACAGAAGTTGGTTACTTACCAATGGCTCATGGTTCAGCTATTTTCACTCGTGGCGAAACTCAATCTTTAACAAGTGTTACACTTGGTGCAAAGAGCGACGAGCAAATGATTGACGGTGCACTTTACCAAGGATACAACAAGTTTATGTTGCATTACAATTTCCCAGGTTTTTCTACTGGTGAGGTTAGACCAAATCGTGGCCCAGGTAGAAGAGAAATTGGTCATGGTAATTTAGCCATGCGTTCAATTAAGAAAGTTTTACCTAACGATGAGGAAAGTCCATATACCATCAGGGTAGTTTCAGATATTTTAGAATCAAATGGTTCTTCTTCTATGGCCACCGTTTGTGCAGGAACACTTGCGCTAATGGATGCTGGTATTAAAATCAAAGCACCTGTATCAGGAATTGCGATGGGTTTAATTACAGATGGAAAAGGCAAATTTGCAGTTCTTTCTGATATTCTTGGCGATGAAGATCATTTAGGTGACATGGATTTTAAGGTTACAGGAACTGAAAAAGGTATTTGTGGTTGCCAAATGGATATTAAAGTAGATGGTTTATCTTTTGAGGTTTTAACCCAAGCTTTAATGCAAGCTAAAGAAGGCAGATTGCACATTCTTTCTAAAATGGGAGAATCTTTAACTGAACCAAGAAGCGATTTGAAAGATCATGCACCACGTGTTGTTCAGATCAAAATTGATCGTGAATACATTGGAGCTGTAATCGGACCAGGTGGAAAAATTATCCAAGAAATGCAACGTGAAACCGGAGCAACCATCAATATTGAAGAAGTAAACAATATGGGTATTGTGCAGGTATTCTCTGCCAATAAAGCTAGTTTAGATGCTGCGGTAAAACGTATCAACTCTATTGTTTCTAAACCAGATGTTGGCGAAGTGTACAACGGTAAGGTTAAATCTATTATGCCATTCGGTGCATTTGTAGAGTTTATGCCAGGCAAAGATGGATTGTTGCACATCTCTGAAATCTCTTACGATCGTTTAGAATCAATGGATGGCGTTTTGAAAGAAGGCCAAATGATTGATGTTAAATTGGTAGAAGTAGATCAGAAAACTGGTAAATTCAGGTTGTCTGCAAAAGCATTATTGCCTAAGCCAGAAGGTTATGTAGAGCGTGAGCGTACTCCAAGACCAGAACGCAGCGACCGTGGTGATAGACCAGATCGTGGCGACAGAAATGATCGTAGTGACAGACCTCGCAGAGACAATAACTAATTTAAGTAATCGTATATCAACAAAAAAAGCAGAACTGAGAGGTTCTGCTTTTTTGTTGTGGTGATTAGTTGATATGGTGATTAGATGATATAATGGGGAGTTGAATTCGATAGTCTCCAATCCGGGCAATATCGTCGTTAGTGTTCCTAAAGTCCTTTAGATTTTCTTTAATTTAGACAGGCTTTTTGCGACAATTGTGTAACACCTCGCTATCGCTCGGTTCTGCCGAGTGATGTTTATGCTTTTGGCTCAGGCCAATTTTAACTTTTTTATGTTCATTTCACATTCCCCACAAACTTATCCAAACGTAAATTGGCTTTAGCTTGCACTTTGTTTTTGAAGAAGGGAGTCCAGCCGAGTAATTGCCCACTGATTCCGAATGCTTGTTTTGCCCAGGTATGGAGGTTGAAGGAATCTTGATGTTTGATTATTTTGCCTTCCTTAAACATGAAGTTTGCTTGGATCTTGTTAACGACCAAGCGCCCTGCTTTGCCAAATTTGTACCGAGCTGTCCATTTGACTGTTCCAGTTTTTTCGTTTGCTGATACTGAATCAAATTCAATTTCCAGGTTTGCTTTTTCGTTCGATAGTAACATGCGCCACATATTTTTAGCTCGCTCACCTTTCAGTATTCCAAATGCAGGGTCTTGAAAATCAATGTCAGAATGATAACAGTCAATCATTCCTTCCACATCCTTATTAGCAAATGAAGTGTAGAATTTTTCTATTAAGGCCCTGTTTTCCATATTCCTACAATCGATTTTTCTTGTTAGAAAGGTACAAAATCTAAGTAAGTTTATCACCTAAAAAAGAATACACAAGTCCTAAATTCTTCAATTACATATGGCGTAACTTTAAACTAATTCTTTGAAAATGGTGTTTAAAGTTACATTGACCAATTTTTTAGAACATCTACTATATGCCATTTAATTTTTTACATCCAATAATTCAGAAGAGAAGAAGCCCAAAAGCTTACATTGAAAAAATGATTTCCCCATTTGATCTTGATCTTATTTTTGAGGCAGGAAGATGGGCAGCCTCGAGTTCAAATGAGCAACCATGGCGCTTTATTTACGCTTTCCGTGGCGAAATAATGTTCAACAAAATGATGGAAAACTTAAACCCGACCAATAGTGTTTGGGCTCAAAATGCATCAGTAGTGGTTTTGGCAGTTGCAGAAAAATACTTTAGAAAATTTCAGGTTGAAAATAAACATGCTCGACACGACTTGGGTGCAGCAATTGCCCAAATTTCTCTTCAGGCAGCATCAATGGATATTTATGCGCATCCAATGGCTGGCTTCAATAGAGAAAAGATGGCCGAGCTTTTCAAAATAGATCATCGCTTTGATGTGGTTACGGTTTTTACTCTTGGATATTTGCTTACTCAAGGCGAAATGAGTCCGGAACAGCTAATTAAGGAAACAGCCGAGCGGAAGCGTAAACCCAAGGCAGAGATTGTTTTTCATGGCAAGTTTATAGCCGGAGATGCCTTCGATCCAGAGTCGTAGATTTAGTTAAACGGCACAATTTTTCTCAGATGATTTCTTTGAGTACAGCTTTTATAGTAACTCATTCAAATATTATACTTTGACACTTGCTGGATTTTGTTTAAAAAATACATAGCTACTGTCCATTAAGTAAATAGCGAATTCCAAAGAAAATGGTACGAGGACGCATTGGGCCATAAACGAAAGCCGCATCTCGGTTGATCCCCTGATCGAAATCTTGCTGGTAACTGTTGGTAATATTTTGAATTCCAACGCTGAACACCATTTTGCCATTCTCTTCTTTATTGAGTTTGTAATCTATTTTCAGGTTGTGCTCAAGAAAATTAGGGGTAGTTTTTATAGTTGTAAATTCTGATATCGGATCAATTACATGCGCCACATTCATACTGCCAGTGTGAACTGTAGAGTAAATTATATCCCAATTTTTTGAGATTGCATAATTAAGGTTTAGATAACCATATACATTGGGTGTGCGGAGAATTCGTCTGGTAGATGTAATGGAATCTTGGTTTGCCTCGGTACGGGTTTCTGGTTCCCAAATGGTTTCTTCGTTATTGTAAATTGCCGATTGAATAGTAAAACCCGATTGTATGGTAATCTTTTCGTTATAGCTGTAATTGAACTCCAAGTTTGTTCCTAAAACTCTTGCTCCATCTCCATTTCGTTTCTGAATAACCGCAACACCACTCGGCAATTCTTGTTGATTAGATAAAATAAACGGATTGTTTAGCAAGGTTAAGAATCCTTCGAAAACCACATTTAATTGATATTTATCTTTCAGCTTTGTGTAGTTTAAAGACCCTGTAAAGCTATTTGAGCGCTCTGGATTTAGGTTATTGTCGAAAAAAATGTACTTTGCAGCTCCTCCTACGGTTTCAATATGTAGGTCTTCGTTAAAAGTTTGAGGGGCTCTATAACCTTGGGCAAAAGAAACTCTAGCTTTCAAGTTTTCGGTAACTTGGTACATGGCAGAAAGGCGTGGCACTACGATGGGTTTATTAAAATCTGGATCTACTTGTAGAAAACCAAAATCGTACAAACCTTGAATGTTGATCAAATCTAAGCGGGCACCACCTAAAAGCGTAAGTCTTTTTCCTGGATGATAGGAAATCTGGGCATAATTGCCCCAAGTACTTGCATTTTGTGAAATCGCCCTGTCGTAAGCAGGTAACTGATCCTCTAAACCATTATATTGCAGCTCGGTGCCTAGGTTGAAATCAACATGATACTTTGTAGAGTAATTGTATTGAAAACCAGTTGCTATTGAAATATCATGAGCAGAACCGTATGCATTTATCGCCAAAACATCCTCCAAAGTAAGAGAATCTTCTGGTTTTAAAATTCTACCTTGTGCGCCATAATAGCTTTTTCTTTGGGTTGATTGTGCCGAAAAATAAACCTGATAGCTACCATTTTTATCTGACGTGGGTTTCGCCATGCTTAGTCCGATACCGTAAATATCGTGATTCAATTGCTCCGTAATATCGCTTTGATGAGGAGGTAAATCTAATTTGTTGCCTCCTCTTCTAAATTCTGTAATGTGATAGGCATTGATCTTCAACTTATAATCCTTAGGTAAATCCCAGAAGGCATCAATCCCGACAGTTGTATTTTCGAGGTTGGTAATTTCTGTGAAACCATCGTTATTTGCATCCCAAGGTTTTCTGTTTCTGTTGAAAGCATAAAAGCCAACGCCTCGAGTTGCTGCTTTATTTACCAAACTACCGCTAAAATTAACTGTTCGGTCTGATGCTTCTAAGTTTGTAAATGCTTGGTTTAATCCCAACTCAAATGTATTTATCTGCGGATTTTTTGTGATCAGATTTACTGTTCCTCCAATGGCATTTGCACCATACATAACGCTTCCGCCGCCTTTTACAATTTCAACTCGATCTATCATGGCCGCAGGAAACAATTCCAAGCCATAAACACCTGCCAAGGCAGAAAATACAGGCCTACTATTGATGAGGATTTGCGTGTAAGCGCCATCTAAACCATTCATTCTTAGTTGGGTAAATCCGCAGTTATTGCAATTGTTTTCCACCCGTAATCCAGGAGAAAAACTCAAACCATCTGCTACACTTTGAGATTGAGTATTTTGCAGCATTTTACTGTTAATCCGCATGGTAATAATTGGCGCTTGATGCATGGGAACTTCGCTTCTTGTTCCAGTAACCACAACTTGCTGAAGTTGTAATAAATCTTCTTCTAATTGGGCATTAAATGAAGTTGTAGCCTGATTTACATTAATTTCTTTCACCACTGTTTTGTAGCCTATCAAGCTAATTCGAACCTTATGATTTCCATATGGAATGTCTTTTAAGATGAAATTTCCCTGTAAATCTGTTACCGTGCCTATTGCTAAATTCTGAATGGCTACCGTTACAAATGCAATTGGTTTTTGACCCGATTTAATATTTCCAGTTATATTTCCAACCTGAGCATTTGTAATTGTGGAGATTAATAGAAGTGCAGTCAGAAGTATATTTTTCATGTGCTTGCAATAAATTTTTAGGCAAACCTAAATATTTTTTTGATAAGCAAAGAAATAAAATTTGTAAAACTTTAGGTTGGATTCCTAAATAGCTAGAAATCAAAATGTTGATCTAGGAAATCAATTTGTCTTTTTTTAAAAGCAAACAAAAAAAATCGTTATCCAATAAACTCACCATTCATATTCATAACCAAAGGCTCACCAAATTCATCCTCCAAAAAGGTAATCAGTTCGCCAGTATCTGGATTGAATATTTCGCTGCTTTTTAATCCAAAGCGAAGCAAATATGGACGTAGGATTATGGCAAACTGCTCATCTTCCCAAGGATAAAAGATTTCTTCATTTGCAGCAGCTTCATCCACTTTAAAGCCATAACAAATGGTTTCATCATCTAGCGTTACACCAACTTCATAAAGTGGACGGATTAAGCTTGTTCGGTAGCAAATGCGCACATAAAGCTCATCTAGTTGAATTGGATGCAATACCTGATCCATAAAAGGAGTAAACAAATCGTCGAAAAAGCCTCCAACTAAATGATGATCTAATGCCGACGACATGATGCTCAAATTGCCCAAACGAAGGTGTAAACAAAGCGCTTCGTTAGAAACGGAGATGTCGCCAGGCCATTCTGGATAATCGAAACATTCGAAGGTGAAAACAGAAGAGGGTCGATAATTAATAAATTCTGCTTTGCGAACCATAACCTGCATCAACCAATGTAAAATTTGCACTCGATTTAAAAACTGAGCATTGGTTAAGAAATTCGGTTTCGGACCTTCGCTATTTTGATAATAGTTTTGCGTATTGTAATAAACAGCAAATTGAAGCAGCAAACAGTAGTGATGCAATTGCTCTGGTTTCAACCAATTTAAGCCATCCTTTCCAAGTGCTAACATATCTGCAATGGCACGTAAAAGATAGGTAACACCTTTGTCTTGAGCCTCTTTAGAAATAGGAAGTTTAAGTTCAGAAATGCTGAGTTGGTAACTCCTGTCAATTCCCAATTTTAAAGTAGCAAGTTTAAATTTTGCAACAAGATTCTCTGGAAAAATAGCTACTTGTTCGTCTGAATTGTTTACCGGCTTGCCAGTAAAGACGCAGTTATTGAAATTGAAATCTAATTTATTTAAACTGGGAATCCCTTTAAGGAATTGACTGTAATTATCTGCTGCGGGCTCTTGCATGTTTATCGTTTAACTGGCGATTTTTCTTCGGTTGGCTGAAGGGGTGTAATATTTTGCTTTTTGTAATCGAAGGGGCAATGCAGACAATTATTTTTACAACAATATCCTCTTTCTAGCAGATATTTTGCTGTAAAAACATAAAGTCCGTTATTATTGATGTAATAATCTACTCCAAGTTCCATAATATTTATTTTACGGTACCAAGATAATTAAATGGTGAAATATTTTTCAAATTCTGCTTAATAATATCCGAGATTTTTAAATTATCTATAAAATCATGTATTGTATTCTGTGTAATTTGCTCGTTTTTGCGTGTTAGTTCTTTCAACATTTCATAGGGTTTATCAAAACCTTCTTTGCGCAAAACCGTCTGAATGGCTTCTGCTACTACTGCCCAATTGCGGTCTAGATCATTATGAATGGCACTTTCATTCAACAATAATTTACTTAGACCTTTTTGGATAGACTGCATCGCAATTAGGGTATGTGCTAAAGGTACACCTAAGTTTCTTAGAACCGTAGAATCAGTTAAATCCCTTTGTAATCTGGAGATTGGAAGTTTTGCAGCTAAATGTTCAAAAAATGCATTTGCCACGCCCAAATTTCCTTCTGCATTCTCGAAATCAATTGGGTTTACTTTGTGCGGCATGGCAGATGAGCCAATTTCGCCCGCCTTAATTTGCTGCTTAAAGTAATCCATTGAAATATAGGCCCAAACATCTCTACAGAAATCGATTAAGATGTTGTTTATACGTTTCCAATTATCGCAAGCAGCGGCAATAAAATCGTAATGCTCAATTTGGGTGGTGTAAGTGGAGCGAGATAATCCTAAATCGTTGTTCACAAAATCGTCTGCAAAATCTTCCCATTCAATTCCTGGATAAGCCAAAGAATGCGCATTGAAGTTTCCTGTTGCCCCTCCAAATTTAGCTGCATGAGGAATTTCCAAAAGTGTTTCTGCTTGCTTTTGTAAACGCTCTACAAAAACCTTAATTTCTTTTCCTAAACGAGTTGGAGACGCTGGTTGTCCATGTGTTCTAGCCAACATCGGAATCTCTTCCCACTCAACAGATAAATCAGCCAACTTTTCAATTACCGCCAAAAGTCTTGGGAAAGCCACATTTAGAAATGCCTCTTTGTACGATAAAGGAATGGAAGTATTGTTAACATCCTGAGAAGTAAGCCCGAAATGTATAAATTCAGCAAACTCTTCTAAACCATTTTCTTCGAATTTTTGCTTCAGGAAATATTCCACGGCCTTAACATCGTGGTTGGTTACTTTTTCTAAATTTTTTATGGTGATGGCATTTTCCTCGGAGAAATCTTCAGCCCATTTCAGCAAAAAATCCTGCTTATCGGCTGGGAAGCTTTTTAGATTAGGAAGCACTTTGGTAAGCGCTAAAAAGTATCTAACTTCCACTAGAACACGGTATTTAATCAATCCGAATTCAGAAAAATAAGGAGATAAAACTTGCGTTTGATTGTGGTATCTACCATCAATAGGACTTATGGCAAAAAGCGATTCACTCATGTAAGAAATTGATTTTTTGTGGAAATAAAGCTAAATAGCCGTATTTTGCGTTACAAAAGTAAAGTTCAAGCTCTGCATATGACCCGTTTTTTTTCGCTACTCTTCGTTTTATTTTCCCTTTTTAGTGCTGGCACTGTATTTGCGCAAGAAAAGGCGAAGAAAAGCACCATGAGCTACCAACAAAGGAAAGCTTATAAGGAATTCAACAAGAAGAAAAAAGACGGAGATAAAGACAAGCCCGCAAAAGCAAAAAGTGGCAAAAGCAAAAAGGCTAAAACAAGTAAAAACGGGCTTTCAATGAAGAAGAAAGGGCCTTTTCAACGTTCGCTTAGTATTCAAGATAAAAAGGTTAAAAAACGCATGAAAAAGAACATGCGCAAAAGCAAAAAAAGAAAATGGAAACGCTAAAATATTTAGGATTAATATTTCTGCTTCTTTTCGAAATAAAAGGGGCTGAGGCTCAGCCACCTACAAATGGTAGAGTTTTACAAGCAACAATCGATGCAAAAGGCGATACCTTACCCTTTGTTTTCCTTAACGAAATTGCTATTTCATCTACTCGACTTTTTAAATCAGCTGCCGACCAAAGGCGTTACGATAAACTCTATCGGAATGTGGTGAAGGTTTACCCTTATGCTAAAAACGCAGGCATTATGTTTAATAACATGGCCAACGATTTAACCGGTTTGGAATCTAAAAAGGAGAAAAAAGAGTTTACCAAAAAGCTCGAAGAAGAATTGAAAGCCAAATACGGTAATGAACTTAAAGAACTTACCGTTTCTCAAGGCAGATTGCTAATTAAATTAATTGATAGAGAAACAAGTCTTACCTCTTACGAAATATTGAAAGAATACCGAGGTAACGTTTCTGCTTTCTTTTGGCAGGGATTGGCTAGCATGTTCGGTAGCAGCCTTAAAACAGGTTACGATCCACAAGAAGATAGAGATATTGAAATAATTATCCAAAGCATAGAAGGCAGCGGAAAAATGGCTGGTTCTCGTTGATTTTTGATGTTGGATTAATTTTTCTGAACCTCCCTATTTCGTCCTAAATGCCCCTAAAGTTCTTGGGGTATGGCTACTTTTCCTGAAAATCGTCAAATTCTGAAAACTAAGCGCAGCATCAAACGAATGCCTTTGAAAAACAATTGTGGAATGAATAATCCTGATTCAGATAATCCCAAATTACTTTTGCCGTACAAACGCCCCTAAAACATATCCCAACAAGGTAAACGGAATAAAGCTAACCAAACC
>DAIRTB010000015.1:0-14572 GCA_036804105.1 Bacteroidota bacterium
CAATACCAACAATTTGGTTAGGCGCAACGTCCATGTATTCAATTCTTGTAGGAGGCACTAAAGGAAAATCTCCTTGCTCTCTACATTTTACTGTATCTGTTAGGAAATTACCTTTTTCATCGAAAGTAGCATTTGCTTGGGCAATGATTTTAAAATCCTCGTCTTCTGCACTTAAGAAAACTGGTGGATTTACAACATCAATAATGCCTTCGTTTACCTTTCGATAAGGTGTTTCTATAAAGCCCATGCTGTTAATCTTAGCATGAACACAAAGAGAAGAAATCAAACCAATGTTTGGTCCTTCTGGAGTTTCAATTGTACAAAGTCTTCCGTAGTGAGTATAGTGAACGTCTCGAACCTCAAAGCCCGCACGCTCTCTTGACAAACCACCTGGCCCAAGTGCACTTAATCTTCTTTTGTGCGTGATTTCAGCTAGCGGATTCGTTTGATCCATAAACTGAGAAAGTTGGTTAGTACCAAAGAAAGAGTTGATAACAGAAGAAAGTGTTCTTGCGTTAATCAAATCTGTAGGGGTAAACACCTCATTATCTCTGATGTTCATACGCTCTCTGATAGTTCTGGCCATTCTAGCCAAACCAACACCAAATTGTGCATATAACTGCTCACCAACAGTTCTTACACGTCTGTTAGACAAGTGGTCAATATCATCCACATCAGTTTTTGAGTTACTTAACTGAATTAAGTATTTCACAATCTCGATGATATCTTCCTTGGTTAATACCCTAACTTCGAAAGAGGTATTCAAACCCAATTTACGGTTAATACGGTATCTACCAACTTCCCCTAAATCGTAACGTTTGTCTGAGAAGAACAATTTATCAATAATCTGACGAGCAGATTCTTCATCTGGCGCCTCAGCGTTTCTTAATTGACGATAAATATGCTCCAAAGCTTCTTTTTCTGTGTTAGAAGTATCTTTTTGAAGCGTATTGTATATAATGGTATAATCGTTTGAAAGCGACTCTTCTTTGTGGAGGATGATCGATTTTACACGTGCATCAATAATAATGTCCACATGATCTTCTTCTAAGAAAACATCTCTTTCGATTAGGATTTCATTTCGGTTGATTGATACAACTTCGCCTGTATCTTCATCAACAAAGTCTTCAACCCAAGATTTAAGAACCCTAGCAGCAAGTTTTCTACCAACTACTTTTTTAAGGTTAACCTTAGAAACTTTAATTTCATCCGCCAATCCAAAAATATTTAGGATGTCTTTATCCGAGTCGTAACCAATTGCACGAAGCAACATGGTAACAGGAAATTTCTTTTTACGGTCGATGTAAGCATACATTACGTTGTTTACGTCTGTTGCAAATTCTATCCAAGATCCTTTAAAAGGAATAATTCTTGCGGAATACAATTTAGTACCGTTGGTGTGGATGGTTTGACCAAAAAACACACCTGGAGATCTATGTAATTGAGAAACAATAACACGCTCAGCGCCATTAATTACAAATGTACCTTTTGGGGTCATGTAAGGAATGGTACCTAAGTACACGTCTTGAACTATTGTTTCGAAGTCTTCGTGTTCCAAATCGTTTGTGTAAAGCTTCAATTTAGCTTTCAAAGGAACACTGTAGGTCAATCCTCTTTCGATACATTCTTCAATATTGTATCTAGGTGGATCAATAAAATAATCTAAAAATTCAAGAACAAAGTTGTTTCTTGCGTCAGAAATAGGAAAATTCTCTGCAAAAACTTTGTAGAGGCCTTCGTTACTTCTGTCGTCTTGTGAAGTTTCAAGCTGAAAAAAATCCTGAAAGGATTTAATTTGAATTTCGAGAAAATCGGGATATTCAATAGCATGTTTGATATCGCCGAAGTTAATTCTAGGATTTATATGAATTGAGGTAGCAGCCAAAACGAAAAATTTAAAAAATGAAAATATGTGATGATAATATACACAAATAGCCGAAAACCTATACCCAAATAGGGATAGGTTTTCAGCAATAAAAAGCTAAGCTAAGTTCTTATTTAACTTCAACTACTGCTCCAGCTTCTTCTAATTTTGCTTTCAAAGCTGTAGCTTCGTCTTTTCCACATTTTTCTTTGATTGCTTTTGGAGCTGAATCAACTAAATCTTTAGCTTCTTTCAAACCTAAACCAGTTAATTCTTTTACCAATTTAACAATTTGTAATTTTTGTGGACCTGCTTCTTTCAAGACAACATCAAATTCTGTTTGCTCAACAGCTGCTGGAGCTGCTTCTGCTGCAGCACCTGCAACTGCTACCGCAGCAGCTGCTGCTGGTTCAATCCCGTATTCGTCTTTTAGAATCTGAGCTAACTCATTAACCTCTTTAACTGTTAGGTTTACTAATTGCTCTGCGAATTGTTTCAAATCTGCCATTTTAACTTCTGTTTATAATTTTTTTTGTTATTAACTATCTTTCTTCAAGGGTTTTAAGAATTCCGGCTAGTTTGTTTCCACCTGAAGATAGGGCAGAAATAACGTTTTTAGCAGGAGATTGTAATAATCCAATAACTTCGCCAACAAGCTCGTACTTAGATTTCAACTTAATTAAGGTGTCGATTTGATCATCGCCAACAAAAACTGCTGAATCTATGTAAGCTGCTTTTAAAAGCGGTCTTGCATTACTTTTTCTGAATTCTTTTAAAAGAACTGCGGGAGATTTACCATTTTCGGCAAATAAAACTGCGGTTGTACCTTTCAAAGAATCGTAGAGTGGTGCATACTGAGTACCAATTCTGTCCATGGCTTGTTTCAACAAAGTGTTCTTAACAACTTTCATCTCAATGCCGTTTCTAAAACAGTCTCTTCTGAATTTATTAACTTTTTCTACTGTCAGTTGCGATGAATCTGTAAGGTAGAAATAAGGTTGTGCATTTAGTTTCTCAACCAATTGGTCGATAAAAACTGCTTTTTCTTCTCTCGTCATACTAAACTCCTGCTACTGATTTTGAGTCAACAATTACACTTGGGCTCATGGTGCTAGACAAGTGAATGCCTTTTACATAAGTACCTTTTGCTGCGGTTGGCTTGAGTTTCACAATAGATTGGATTAACTCATTTGCGTTTTCCGCTAACATTTCAGGTGAGAAAGAAACTTTTCCAACAGATGCATGGATAATACCATGTTTGTCTACTTTAAAGTCAATTTTACCACCTTTTACTTCGGTTACAGCCTTACCAACTTCGTCGGTTACTGTACCTGTTTTTGGGTTAGGCATAAGACCTCTTGGTCCTAAAACCCTACCTAAACGGCCTACTTTAGCCATTACAGAAGGTTGAGTGATGATTACATCGATTTCTAACCATCCATCAGTAATCTTCTGGATGAAGTCATCGAGTCCAACGTAATCAGCTCCTGCTGCTCTAGCTTCAGCTTCCTTATCAGGGGTGCAAAGCACTAATACACGTGCTACTTTTCCGGTTCCGTGTGGAAGCGTTACCGTACCCCTAACCATTTGGTTAGCTTTTCTAGGATCTACCCCAAGGCGTACATCTACATCAACGCTTGCATCAAATTTAGTGTAAGTGATTTCTTTCACTATTGTTACAGCTTCTGCCAGTTTGTACACTTTATTGCGGTCGACCTTAGCAAGTGCTAACTTCTGATTCTTTGTTAATTTACCCACAGTTTTAAAGTATTTAAAAATTAATTATCCCATGGAGCAACACCCGTAACGGTTATGCCCATGCTACGTGCCGTACCGGCAACCATACTCATTGCAGACTCAACTTGGAAGCAGTTTAAGTCTGGCATTTTCTCTTCAGCAATTGTTTTTACTTGTTCCCAGGTAACAGATCCTACCTTAATACGGTTTGGTTCTGCTGAACCGCCCTTAACTTTGGTAGCTTCAATTAATTGAACTGGTACAGGAGGGGTTTTTACAACAAACTCAAAACTTTTGTCTGTGTAAACAGTAATTACAACTGGAAGAATTTTCCCTTGTTTTTCTTGTGTTCTAGCGTTAAACTGCTTGCAAAACTCCATTATATTAACACCTTTAGAACCTAAAGCTGGTCCTACTGGTGGTGATGGATTAGCTGCACCGCCTTTTATCTGTAACTTGATAAAGCCTGTTACTTCTTTTGCCATTTTATTGTATGATTATAATTTTTCTACTTGGGTATAATTAAGTTCCAACGGAGTTTTTCTACCGAAGATCTTAACCATTACTTTCAATTTCTTCCGCTCCTCGTTTATCTCTTCTATTACGCCAGAGAACTCATTGAAAGGACCATCTATTACCTTAACTGACTCTCCTACGATGAAAGGATTGTTCATTGACTCTCCAATTTCAGAAAGTTCATCGAACTTCCCAAGGATTTTATTAACCTCTGCATCTCGCAAAGGATCTGGATTATTGCCTCCTAAGAAACCAATAATATTTGGCAATTGGGTAATGGTACTTATTACATCACCATCCAATTTCGCCTCAATCAAAATATAACCTGGAAGTGTATTACGTTCTTTAATTACTTTTTTGCCATTTCTTACCTGAAGTACCTTTTCCATTGGAATAAGAATCTGAGGTACCAATTCATGCATATTTGACCTTTGCAACTCAGACTCCATGTATTCTTTGGCTTTCTTTTCTTTGCCAGAAATAGAACGAACTACATACCATTTAAATGGATTGCTCTCCATGTTATGCAAATAAATTGTAGTATAAACTTAGAACTTTTGAAAAAGTGAAATCCATAAGATATACAATTAACGAAAAAATGATTGATGCAACTAGCACAATCACAACACTTTCCTGCACTTCATCCCAAGTAGGCCAAGTTACTTTGTTTACGAGCTCGTCGTAAGATTCTGTGACGTATTTTTTTACTTTATTCATTATTTCCTAATTGCACGGGTTGAGAGACTCGAACTCCCAACCTGCGGTTTTGGAGACCGCTGCTCTACCAATTGAGCCAAACCCGTGTGTTATGGCAAATCAGGGAATCAACCTTTCGGAAGATTCCCTGATTCAGCCAATTTATTTATTATTAAGCTAGGATCTCAGTTACCTGACCGGCACCTACTGTTCTACCACCTTCACGGATAGCGAAACGTAGACCTTTTTCCATCGCAATTGCATTGATCAACTCTACCGTGATGGTGATGTTATCACCTGGCATTACCATTTCTACACCTTCTGGAAGAGAAATTTCACCTGTTACGTCTGTTGTTCTGAAGTAGAACTGTGGACGGTATTTTCCAAAAAATGGTGTGTGACGACCACCTTCTTCTTTTGAAAGAACGTAGATTTCAGCTTTGAATTTCGTGTGAGGAGTTACCGAACCTGGTTTTACAATTACCATACCACGACGGATATCGGTTTTCTCAATCCCACGTAACAACAAACCTACGTTATCACCAGCTTCACCTCTGTCAAGGATCTTACGGAACATTTCAACACCAGTACAAGTTGATTTCAAGTTTTCAGCACCCATACCGATTATTTCTACTGGATCACCTGTGTTGATTACACCTCTTTCGATACGACCTGTTGCAACTGTACCTCTACCTGTAATAGAGAAAACATCTTCAACTGGCATTAAGAAAGGAAGGTCAACCATACGCATAGGGATTGGAATGTAGTTATCTACAGAATCCATTAACTCTACTACGGTTTCTACCCACTGAGCTTCACCATTAAGTGCACCTAATGCTGAACCTTTGATTACTGGAATATCGTCTCCCGGGAATTCGTAGAAGCTTAAAAGCTCACGGATTTCCATTTCAACTAGTTCTAACAATTCTGGATCGTCTACCATGTCTACTTTGTTCATAAAAACAACTAGCGCTGGAACACCAACCTGACGAGCAAGAAGGATGTGCTCACGAGTTTGTGGCATTGGACCATCTGTTGCTGCAACTACAAGAATTGCACCGTCCATTTGGGCCGCACCAGTAACCATGTTTTTAACGTAGTCAGCGTGACCTGGACAGTCAACGTGTGCGTAGTGACGATTTGCTGTTGAATACTCAACGTGAGCAGTATTAATAGTAATACCACGCTCTTTTTCTTCTGGAGCAGCGTCAATAGAATCGAAAGAACGAGCCTCAGAAAGACCTTTGTCTGACAATACTTTTGTGATAGCAGCAGTAAGTGTGGTTTTTCCGTGGTCAACGTGACCGATGGTACCGATATTTACGTGCGGCTTGGAACGGTCAAATTTCTCTTTTGCCATGATTTTTTTGAATTAAATTATTGTTTGTCAATTAATGTATTATTTACTAGCTCTTTTTAGGGAGGTACTGTTCACTGGAGCCTTTGAGGGGAATTGAACCCCTGACCTCTTCCTTACCAAGGAAGTGCTCTACCCCTGAGCTACAAAGGCAAATGTGGAGCGGGAGACGAGTCTCGAACTCGCAACCTATAGCTTGGAAGGCTATCGCTCTACCAATTGAGCTACTCCCGCTTTCGTTTTGTCTTTTGTGGGGAGGGTAGGATTCGAACCTACGAAGCTTGCGCAGCAGATTTACAGTCTGATCCATTTGGCCACTCTGGAACCTCCCCAACTTTTATTATGAGCCTCCTGTCGGGATCGAACCAACGACCTATTGATTACAAATCAATTGCTCTACCAGCTGAGCTAAGGAGGCTTTTAAAACCGTATTTCAAAAAACATTCCACTTGCTTTTAGGGTACCCCTTTCGCAAATGGAATGCAAATTTACAAACTGAATTTAACTATCAAAACATTTTTTTTAAAAAATATTAAGTTCTAGCCTTTTCCTTTGCTTTTGTGATCTGTTTTTTAAGCGATTCTAGACACATATCTGTAGATTCTTCAAATGTACGACTCTGTTCCTTAGTAAATAAGTCTAATCCTGGTAAATGTAACTTAACCTCAACAATTTTATTTTCTTTATCGTCGGCTTTGTCTAATTTTAAATAAACATCTGCATTTATTATCCTATCATTCAAATTTTCTAGTTTTGAAAGTTTTTTTTGGATAAATTCTAACAATTTAATGTCTGCATCGAAATGGATTGATTGAATTACGATTTCCATAATTTTTACGCTTTAGGGTGATTGGATAAGTAAACTTTTTTGAGCTTCTCTAAACTATTGTGGGTGTAAACTTGGGTTGATGCAAGTGAGGCATGGCCAAGTAGTTCTTTTACTGAATTTAAGTCTGCTCCTTGATCTAGCAAATGCGTAGCATAACTATGCCGCAAAACATGAGGGCCGTGCTTTGAGACACTGCTAACTTGTTTTAAATAATGACTTACAATTTGGTAAATTCCTGACTCTGACAATGCCTTCCCTTCTTTATCTACAAGTAATACAGACATAACATCTAGATAACTTCTTCTACTACTAAGGTACAACTGAATTTCGGAATTCAAAAGATTCGTGTAAGGTATTATCCTTTCTTTTTTTCTTTTGCCAAAAACTTTTATTGTTCTGTTGTTTAAATCTACATCTGAAAATTTTAATGATAGTGCCTCTGCTCGCCTTATGCCTGTGCCATATAATAATGCCAAGATAAAGCGATCTAACTCAGGGTCTGAGGATTCACTAAAATCGAATAGCTCGAATAGATTTTCTATTTCCTCTCTGCGCAATAAAACTGGAAGTCGTGTTTGCTTTTTGGGTGTATGAATTAATGCAGATGGATCGATAGTTACAATTTCCTTTTTCCTTAGAAATTTATAAAACGATTTTATAGCTGATAATTTTCGCTTTAAAGTTGTGACTTGACTTTGTTCATTCAAAGCTACTATCCAAGTTCGAAGCATCGGTGGCGTTACCTGTTGTACTTCTTCTACCTCGAAAGTATTTTGTACAAAAACAAAAAACTGCCTAAGGTCTTCACCGTAGGCAGTAAGTGTATGTAAAGAATATCTTTTCTCGAACTTTAAATAGCTTAAAAAAGAATTTATAGAAGATTCCATGCCCTTAATTTAGGCATAAAAGATTAAATAATCTCCTTTTGTTGCATTTGCTGACGATAAATTGCACGCAATTTACCTTGTCTTTTTTCAATTGATGGCTTAACAAATGCCTGACGAGCACGTAACTCTTTCATTGCACCTGTTTTTTCGAATTTTTTCTTGAATCGCTTTAAAGCTCTATCAATTGATTCGTTTTCTTTGATATCTATTATGATCATGCTATTAACTAGTTCTTTTTAAAGAGCGGCAAAATTAAGTAAAGAAAATTGAAATCCAAAAACTATTTTAAGATTTGTCTAGCAATAACCAACTTTTGTATTTCAGAAGTGCCCTCTCCTATGGTGCAAAGCTTGGAATCTCTGTAAAATTTCTCAACTGGAAAATCTTTTGTGTAACCATATCCGCCAAAGATTTGAACGGCCTCAACAGATGCACGCACGCAAACCTCTGATGCATAGTATTTTGCCATAGCCGAAATCTTGGTTACTGGCAATTTCCTATTTTTATGATCGGCCGCTTGAAAAGTTAATAATTCTGCAGCTTCAATTTCCGTTGCCATATCTGCCAACTTAAAACTAATTCCTTGAAAGGAAGATATTGGCTGACCAAACTGCTCTCTTTCTTGAGAATATTTTAAGGCTGCTTCATAAGCACCTTTGGCAATTCCTAAGGACAAAGCTGCGATTGAAATTCTACCTCCATCTAAAACTTTCATTGCCTGAATAAAACCTTCTCCTAATTCTCCAAGGATCTGATCTTTATGAACCCTACAATTATCAAAAATCATTTCCGCAGTCTCTGATGCACGCATACCCAATTTATTCTCCTTTTTGCCAGCATTGAAGCCTGGAGTTCCTCTTTCGATTACGAAGGCGGTAATTCCTCTACTGTCTAATAAATCGCCAGTTCTAACTAAAACAACTGCAACATTCCCTGAGATACCATGGGTAATCCAGTTTTTGGCACCATTGATAATCCAATAGTCGCCATCTTGAACACCGGTTGTACGCATACGAAGTGCATCTGAACCTGTATTTGCTTCGGTTAAGCCCCAAGCACCAATCCACTCTCCGCTGGCAAGTTTGGGTAACCATTTCATTTTTTGCTCCTCATTTCCAAACTGAAGAATATGACCCGTACAAAGTGAATTGTGGGCAGCCATTGATAAACCAATGGATGAATCAATTTTTGAGAGTTCCACAATTGCGGTTACGTATTCTTCGTAACCAAAACCAGAACCGCCATATGTTTCAGGAACTAAAACACCCATTAAGCCTAACTCGCCTAATTGATGAAATAATTCTTTGGGAAATGTTTGGGTTTCATCCCAATCCATTATGTATGGCTTGATATTTTTCTCGCCAAATTCTCGAATGGTTTGGGCAATCATGGTCTGATTTTCGTTTATCTCGAAATGCATTTTTTGGATTTTAGAAATTTTGTGTAACAAAAGTACAGTTTAAAGGCTTACTAGTTTTCATTTTTTTGTAAAAGTGGTCGCTGATGACCTTTGATTTAGCTTTTTTACTTTGAGGCAACCTGATAAAATTTTGATGTCAGTAAGTTTTCTCCGAAAACTTTACCAAGACTAAGAATAGCCACTAATGCACGAATAAAAATTCTATGCCTATTCGTAGCTGATATAAGGACTCAGTTTTTGGAAAACGGAGTCTGGAATTACTTTGATGCTTTTAAGATCGTTTAGTTGCTTATAGTTACCGTGTTGTTGCCTGTAGTTAGCAATCAGCATTGCATGTTTTCTGGAAATATAGGGGTGTTTTGAAAGACTATCGGCTGGTAATTCATTAATTGCTAGTGGCTTAATAGCTCCTTTGCTGAGTTGTAAATAGGGTATGATGCTATCTACTAAAGTTGGTCTCAATCCAAAAACTTCATAGAGCTGATTTATAGATACAAATCCACCAAGTCTATCCCTATAGTTGATAATTCTTTTACTTAGTGCCGGCCCAACTCCAGGTAATTTATCTAAACTGATAGAATCTGCCTGATTAATATCTACTAAATAGTTTATGGGGGTAGTTTTCTCCCATTCTTTCTTCTCAAACTCAGGATAATTATTTGAACTTGGAATCTGAACAAAAGGAATGGCTTGCTTTATAAAAACGGAATCTGCATTATAAATTTTATACAGATCTTCTGGCTTTCTTATTTGCCCACCTTTAGAAACAAAATTGAAGAGACTTTTAGCGTAGCGCTTAGAAAACCCAAGGTTCATAAGTTCTTCAGTAGAAGCTAAATTTGGATTGAAGTTACGGAGATCGCCTTTGGCTACATTATCGAATGAATTATCATCATCAAAATTATTTGAAAAACGCCTGGTATTTCGAGCTTCCTCCTCAATAAGCTTATTCCTGGCTTTAACCTCTTCTAACCATGCATCATTTCCGTTCCAAACCTCTGGCTGAAAGCTATAAAACACCCACTGTTTGTGCAGCACGGGCAACATCGCCAAAATAAAAATTAAAATACCGATTGTAACAGCAGATCTCTTCTCATTTGTGCTGAAAAGGAAATATGCTTTGAACGATTCCCACATAAATTAAGTATCCAAAAGTTATTTCCAAAAAACTTGGTATGTAACCCTAGATGCTTAAAATAACTGCTACTTTTTAGGTGGAGTTCTTAGCACTAAAAAAAAGAAATATAGCATGGAGAAAGTTACTAGAACTTCTACAGTTACCATGGTTATGAGTGCGGAGGTATTCATATTAAATTCTTTTTTAAACGTTTCTTGTAGGCAATTCTCACTAAGATGCCTAAAACTACAAATAGGGTGAGCAATAAAATTCTACTACCATTTACAAAGAACTGAGTGGTTTTTAACTGCTCAAGTGCTCCCGGATCTGTTGTGGCAGCAATTTTTGCATGTAAACCTTGATTTTGAATTTTGGCAATTATAGCCTCATTATCCATTAACCATCCGTTTCCACTGGTTAGTGAATTGAATGCACCGATCCAATCGTTGCCCTGAGGGGTAATTAATGCGCCTACAAAAACTGCTATGAGCATAATTGGCGTAACATACAAAATGATGTATTTAAAAACAATCGGGACTCGAATATCAGAGCCTGAAATAATTTCTTCCCAACCTCGATTAATGCCAAAAATCCAAGCAAACAATATGGTTTCCACCATGGCAAAGACTACCAGAGAAACAGTTCCCGCCCAATAATCATATTCATCGAAAACTCCGTATTCAAAAAATAATACGGTTGGCAAACCCATAATTAAGGTAATTAAGCCAAATGTTATCGCCCCCTTTTTTGTAGAAAAACCATATTCGTCTTTCATGAAACCCATCCAAGGCGTACCCATTGCCAAAGAACTTGTAATACCTGCAAAGAACAATAAACCAAAAAAGGCCACTCCTGCCACGATTGAAACCGTTGGCCCCCATTGCTGAAATAAATATGGCATGGTTCTGAAGCCAAGACCTAGACCACCAGACGAGGTAAGTTCTACTACTTTTTCAATGCCTAAGTAACCAATTGAAATTGGAATAAGGATGGCACTTCCTAAAACAACTTCAACAAACTCGTTCATCCAACCGGCAGACATTGCATTTAATGCGATATCGTCTTTCTTTTTAACGTAAGAGGCATAACATTGAATAGTGCCCATTCCTACTGAAAGGGTGAAGAATATCTGTCCTGCGGCCGCTAGCCACACTTTAGGATTTGCTAATGAATCGAACTGTGGAGTCCATAGGAAATTTAATCCCTCAACTCCAGAGAATATTGCGCCAGCTTCTCCAGCTTGTAACGTTATACCTTTATATGCTAAGAAAATGCCAAATGCAATTAACAATGGCATTCCAATTTTAGCAACTTTTTCTACTCCGCCGCTCAAACCACGGCTCAGTATATAGGTATTTAAGATTAAACAAAGCAAGTAAAAAATTACAGACTCATACGGAATCCCTGTTGTTGAAGATCCAACATCGGTATAGCTAGAGAAAAATCCAGCAACTTGTTCTTGGTTCATTCCTTTGAAAGTGCCGATAATGCTGTGATAAACATAAGACATTGTCCAACTTTCAATGTAACAATAATAGGCTGCTACCGCTATGTTGGTAAAGATTCCGAAAACTCCGAAATATTTCCAAAACTTACGCTTGGTCATGGTATCGAGAATAAATGGGGTGGAGTGATTTCCTTTACTGCCGCCAAAACGACCCATAGACCATTCAATCCAGAGTAATGGAATGCCCATTAATAAAAAACAAATTAAATAGGGAATTATAAAAGCACCACCACCATTTTGCACAGCTTGTACCGGGAAACGAAGGAAGTTACCAAGACCAACGGCATTTCCAGCCATCGCAAGAATTAAACCAACCCTAGAACCCCAAGACTCGTTATTATCTGACATCTAATTTTTTGTTTGAGGGCGTTAAGATAGCAACCTTCAAATAAAAAAACTAAAAAGATTGTTTTAAGGAACTAAAAAGGCTTTTATGCCTCTGCCAACTGATCCATTAAAACTTGAATACCTTCTTCGAAACTATGCGGTAAGTAGTCTAAATCTTTACTTGCTTTATCGAGAATAAATCCTGTAACAAGCGGTCTTACTGCTTTTTGATTTAAGGTATCAGAATTTACCTTGCTTACTTTTTCCATGGAAAGTTTAAAATATGCGGCAACTCTTTCTACAATTTCATACACATTCATGAAATCTTTGCCAGAAATGTGGTAAACCCCTTGTACATTTTTTATGCTGGCAGCAATACATGCATCTGCAAGATCTTCGGCTAAGGTTGGGGTTCTGAACTGATCGCTCACTACTTTTATTGGCGATTGCTTTTCTAAAGCTTGTTTTGCCCAAAGTACAATATTAGACCGGCTCATGTCTTCTGCAATTCCATAAACCAAAATGGTTCTAAGAATAACCCAATTTATGGTAGAGGCCGCAAGTAGTGCTTCGGCTGCAAGTTTGCTTTTTCCATAGAAACTGAGCGGATTTGGCAAAGCATCTTCAGCATACGGGCCTGATTTTCCATCGAAAATAAAATCAGTAGAAAGATGTACAAGTTTAGCGCTTATTCTTGTGCAGGATTTAATTAGGTTGCCAACCGCTGTAACATTTAAATCCCAACACAATTCCTGTTCGTCTTCGCATTGATCTACATTGGTCATTGCAGCCGTATGAATTACCACATTAGGTTTGTGCTTCGCCAAAACTTCATCAACTTCTTGTGGATTACAAATATCCATAGCTTGATAGGTGAAGCCAGTAATCTTCTGAATTCTATTCTCTCCCCTTGCGGTTGCAACAAGTTTAACATCTAAATTGCTGATTAATTTCTTAACGAGCTTTTGCCCAAGAAGTCCGTTGCTTCCGGTAATTAGGATGGTAAGCATAAGTAAAGATTAATCACCAATTAGGGATTTTCTACGGATATAGTTTTTTAAATCCATCCAAAATACGATGGTAAAATAAACCAATATTGGGGAACCCACGGTTAAAAAACTGGTGTAGATAAAGGCCAACCTAATTTTTGAGGTCGAAATGCCCAATTTATCACCCAAATAAGCGCAAGCTCCAAAAGCATTTGCTTCGAAGAAGTTCTTTAAATTATTGATGTTTTGCTGAAACATTTTTTTGATTTAAGTTACAAGTTTAAGAAAATTCAATTACCCACGCCAAATTATAATTTTGAGTAACGGTAACACAGGATTCCTCATCATTAGAATTCAATGAAAGTTTCAATAAAAACGCCATCCATAGTTTTAATATTCTCAGGGATGTGTCCGTTGTCGTTTATAATAATATGGTAACCATCTGAAACCAATTCACGTATTTTACTTTGTTCTGGAATAGTTGGATAAGCAGTTAAACTGGTATAAAACATCGCCTCAATAGGTTTGGGGTAATTTAAAAGTACACCTTTGGCAATTTTTCGCTTATTAAGCTCTCTTAATTCAACCACCCATTTTGGGTTTCTGGGGCTGATATCGAACAATTTCACTCTTTCAACGGTGTATCGAATAGGAAAAAGAACTAGCAAAACCAAAAGAGTTTGGTAAAACCACTTCGGCTTCTTCTCAGGCATAAAATCATACAACATAAAGAAAAAAGCGGCCGTTACCATAAACAATGCTGGTGATGTAAACAGCAGGTAAGCTTGCATTTTAGTGCTAGCAGCAGAGAAAATAACAAAAGGCACAAAAATCCAGATTAGAATTGCTAATCGTTTTTTGTCTTGTATGTTTTTAAGGGAAATAAAAGTAAACCACCCTAAAGGAAAGTAAATTAGGTCGCCATAATTGATTCTGATCTTTTCAAAAAAGAAATAGAGCGATCCGGTTTGCTTTTCAACACCCTCAACTAAATGTTTGAAATTATAACCCATTTCCCAAGCTGCTTCATCAGGAAATGAATTGAAGATGTAAAACTGCCAAGGGAGGAATACGAAGAGGCTAACAAAAATCAAAATAAACAAATGAAAAAGGATTTCCTTTGGCTTGAATTTTTTGGAATCAAGCACCAATAAAAACCAAATAGGCAAAACGATTAAAGCTGGCAGCCATTTTGATAATATCGCTGCTCCTATACTTAATCCCGCCAAAAGATTGAAAATGGGTTTATTTCGCTGAACAAATAGTATGCAAAAAACCACAGCTAACTCAATAAAAAACAGAAAGAATACATCTATATGATCTGTC
>DAIRTB010000016.1:0-14434 GCA_036804105.1 Bacteroidota bacterium
TTGATTGATAATAAAACGATTTACGCCATTTCTCATGAAACGAATCATTAATAAAGTAGCCGTTTTGGGCTCGGGAATTATGGGCAGCAGAATCGCCTGCCATTTTGCGAACAAAGGTGTGCAGGTGCTTTTGCTAGATATTGTTCCGCGCGAACTAAGCGAAGCCGAAACCAAAAAAGGACAAACCCTGCAAGACAAAGCTGTGCGCAACCGCATCGTGAACGAGAGTTTGCAGAACGCACTGAAAAGTAACCCTTCACCCATCTTCGATAAAAAATTTGCCAGCCGCATTGCCACCGGCAACTTTGAAGATGACATGCCTAAAATTGCAGATTGTGGTGCATTGATAATTGGAGTAGACATCATAGAACCGAAAACACCGCCGTTGGTAATGGTGAATGTTCCACCTGTCATTTCTTCAATGGTGAGTTTGCTTTCTCTTGCTTTTTTTGCCAAATTGCCAACCTCAGCCTCAATTTCGTTCAAGGTTAATGTTTCTGCATTTCTGATAACTGGCACTACCAATCCTTTTGGAGCGGAAACGGCAATGGAGATATCGCAGAAATTATTGTACACAATTTCTTCGCCATCGATCATGGCATTTACGGCTGGCCATTCTCTAAGTGCGATGGTTACTGCCTTGGTAAAGAACGACATAAAGCCTAAACCAACGCCATATTTCTCTTTGAATTTATCTTTGTACTTCGAACGGATTTCCATAATCGGCCCCATGTTCACCTCGTTGAAGGTAGTGAGCATGGCGGTTTCATTTTTAACGGCTACCAATCTTCTAGCAACGGTTCTACGCAAAGGAGACATTTTCTCTCTCTTCTGATTGCGCTCGCCAACTGGTGCAGTTTCGGTTTTTACTTGTGGGGCTGCCGCAGGAGCTGAAGCTGCAGGTTTTGCTTGAGCACCCGCCGCATCTTCTTTGGTTATTCTACCATCTTTTCCAGTTCCAGTAACTGCTGTTGCAGCTACACCTTTTTCTGCAAGTATTTTAGCAGCCGCTGGCGATGGATGACCTGTTGCATAATTGCCATTTACTTCTGGAGCTGCTTCTTTTGCTGGAGCTTTTTCTGCTTCAGTTGTTGGAGCTTTTTTGGGAGCATCGGCAGTTGGGGCAGCGCCTTCAGTATCTATTTTGCAAATTACATCTCCAATGCTTAAGGTATCGCCTGCTTGTGCAATAATGGTTAGAATTCCTGCTTGTTCAGCATTGAGTTCCATGGTTGCTTTATCTGTTTCTACCTCACAAAGTACTTCGTCCATTTTTACATAATCGCCGTCTTGTTTAAGCCAGCTGGCAATGGTTACCTCACTTATTGATTCTCCCAAGGTGGGAACCTTCATTTCAATGGCCATAGTTATTCGAATGATTTGTTTATGATTTCTTCTTGTTCAATTTTGTGGATGCGCATAAACCCAGTTGCAGGAGATGCACTTGCTTTACGAGCGATGAGTTTTAAGCGCATATTCTCTTCGTAACGCAACATGTAAGTCCAATAACCCATATTTTTCGGCTCTTCTTGAACCCAATAGAAGGTTGCCTCGGCATATTTCTTGTAAATTTCGTCTATCTGCTTTTCCGGCATTGGATATAATTGCTCAATCCGCACAATGGCAACATCGTCTCTTTTATCTGCAAGCTTGCGCTCCAATAAATCGTAGTAGATCTTACCTGAACACATCAACACCTTTTTTACATCTTTTGGTTTCACAGAATCGTCGTCTATCAATTCTCTGAAGCCGCCAGTAGTTAATTCATCAATAGAAGAAATACAAACTGGGTGTCTTAGCAGCTGCTTTGGAGACATCACAATTAGCGGTTTTCTAAAATCCCAAGCCATTTGTCTGCGCAACAAGTGGAAATAATTTCCTGGCAAGGTACAGTTGGCAACAATCATATTGTATTCTGCGGCCAGCTGTAAAAATCTTTCTGGTCTGGCATTTGAGTGTTCAGGGCCTTGTCCTTCGTAACCATGTGGCAATAAAAGAATTAAGCCAGACATTTTCTGCCATTTAGATTCGCCAGAACTGATAAATTGATCTATTAAGGTTTGGGCACCATTGGCGAAATCTCCAAATTGTGCTTCCCAAATATTCAAAACATCTGGCGATGCCAAGCTGTAACCATACTCGAAACCTAAAACTGCATACTCAGAAAGAAGGGAATTATAGATGCTAAACCGGCCTTGATTTTCTGAAATGTGCATTAAGCTGTTGTATGCTTGGTTGGTGGTTTCGTCTAAAACAAAAGCATGGCGATGGGAGAATGTGCCTCTAATTACATCTTGACCAGAAATTCTCACTTTTTTCTGATCTAGTAGAATAGAACCATAAGCCAACATTTCGCCTAAGGCCCAATTAATTTTACCTTGTTCAAAAAGATTTGCCCTTTCTTGAAGCAGCTTCTCCACTTTTTTTATTGGCTTAACTGAATCTGGAATCGTGGTTAGCGCCTTGATTATCAAATCTAAGCTTTCTTTTGAAACGGCAGTATTTGGCGATTTATCGAAATCTTCTGGTGTCGATTTTCTGAGCTTATCCCAAGCACGTTCTAGCGCTTGAGGTTTAAACGGCAAAGGTTTTTGCTTCACCATGTTCAATCGATCTTGCAAAAGCGCCTGGAATTCTTCTTCCATTTGAGTGGCAACATCGGCAATAATATCGCCTCTTTCAATAAGCTTTTGCTTGTAAACTTCTCTTGGATTGGGGTGCTTATCAATTAAAGCATACAAAGTTGGCTGAGTAAATTTCGGTTCATCGCTTTCGTTATGGCCGTGTCTACGGTAGCAAAGCATGTCGATGTACACATCGGTTTTATATTTCTGCCTAAATTCAACTGCAAATTCAACAGCGTAAACAATAGATTCTGCATCGTCTCCATTTACGTGGATAATGGGTGCGTCTACTACTTTTCCAACTGCAGTACAGTAATCTGAAGAGCGAGCATCGAAGAAATCGGTAGTAAAACCAATTTGATTGTTAATTACGAAATGGATAGCTCCACCTACGTGATAACCAGGTAGTTGAGACATTTGAGCAACTTCGTATACAATGCCTTGTCCGGCTAAAGCCGCATCGCCATGAATAATTACTGGCAGAATTTTGTTGTAATCTTTTTGGTAAGATAAATCGGTTACTGCTCTTATATGCCCCAACATTACCGGATCAACCGCCTCCAAGTGAGAAGGATTTGGGGATAGATACAAATGGGCCTTTTTTTCTGCTGTAGTCTCTACCTGAGAATGGAAACCCATGTGGTATTTCACATCACCATCGCCAAATGAAACATCTGGCATGGTGTTTCCTTCAAACTCGTTGAAAATATATTCGTACGTTTTGCCCAAAATATTGGCTAAAACATTCAATCTACCTCTGTGCGCCATCCCGATGCTCACAAATTCCACACCCAATTCGCTGCCTTTATTAATTATGGCGTCTAATGCTGGAATGGTGTTTTCACCACCTTCTAGTGAAAAACGTTTTTGGCCAACATATTTTTTATGAAGGAAATTCTCGAAAACTACCGCTTCGTTTAGTTTGCTCAAAATGCGTTTCTTTTTCTGAAGCGGAAAATCGATTTTATTTGCTGTGGCCTCGTACCAATCTCTACAATACTCACGCATTTCTGTGTTGCGGATGTGCATGTATTCGAAACCGATGTTTTGGCAATACGTAGATTTAAGCTTCGCAATAATATCTTTTAGCTTTGCGCCAGGTAATTTTATGAGCTGACCCGCTTGAAAAGTATCTTCTAAATCAGATTCAGATAAATGGAAATTCTCTAATTGTAATCCAGGTTGGCGATCTTTTCTTTGGCGGATGGGATTAGTTGTGGAAAGCAAATGCCCTCTATTTCTATAACCATGAATTAGATGCACAACATAAGCTTCTTTCAGCTGCTTTTCTGATGAGATATTCCCTGAACCCGAAGAAGCATTTCCGTTTTGGCTGTAGTGCGCAAAATTAAATCCTTCGAAAAATTTTTGCCAGCTTTGATCTACCGATAAAGGGTCTGAAAGATACTGTTGGTAATACGACTCAATAACAATTGGGTCTGCGTTTGAGATGTACGAATATTGATCCATTCTGTTTGCGTGTTGTGCGCTAAATTAATACCTGTTTATTAAAGATTTTTCTTAACTACCTTCGTAAACTAAGAAATTGGGTAAAATTAAGGCACAATTTTGGTTTTTGCTTAAACTTTAACTTCAATAACAAGTTTTCTATAATTATTACGATGAAAAAAGTACTTATTACTGGTGGAAGTGGTTTGGTTGGAAGCGCCCTTAGTGAAAAATTACAGGCCAATGGCTACGAAGTAGTTTGGTTGGGCAGAACAGCCCGAGATGGAAAATTCAAAACCTTCGCTTGGGATTACACCAAAAACTATGTAGATCCAAAAGCTTTCGAAGGCATTACGCACCTTGTGCATCTGGCTGGGGCAGGAATTGCAGAAGGCCGCTGGACATCATCCAGAAAAAAAGAAATTTTAGAAAGTCGAAGCTTAGGCACGGCTTGTTTAATCGATAATCTGAAAGCACAAAAAGTTCAATTACAATCTTTTGTTGGCGCATCGGCAATTGGATTTTACGGCAATTCTGGCGATCAACTTTTGGAAGAAACAAGCCCTGCTGGAAACGATTTTATGGCTGAAGTTTGTGTGGCTTGGGAAGCCGCTTACCAAGATGCGCCAAAAGTGAGCAAGCATTTTAGCATGGTACGCATTGGCATTGTGTTAAGTAAAGAGGGTGGAGCGCTACCCAAATTATTGATGCCATTTAAGTTTTTTGCAGGAGCAGCTTTGGGAAATGGTAAACAATGGATGAGCTGGATTCACATCTCAGATTTAATTGATCAGATTATTTTTCAGTTGGAAGAAAAAGTGCCGCAGGGAATTTACAATGCGGTTGCGCCTTTGCCGGTTACCAATATTGTTTTCACCAACGAAATCGGAAGAATTTTAGGCAGACCCGTTTGGATGCCCAATGTGCCAGCATTTCTTCTCAAAATTGCCCTTGGCGAGATGAGTGCTACCGTTCTAGGCAGTCAGAAAGTGGTAAACAACAAGATCCAAGAAACCGGTTTCCGTTTTCAGTATGGGAACCTGGGAGCAGCGCTGATTGATTTGTTGAAAAATGAAAAGTAGAATAATCAAATCCGATTTCTGCAAAGCAAATTTAGTTTTACTATTCATATCTCTGTAGTGGCATTTAAATGTCACTAGATCACTATAAATTATAAAATCTTAAATCATTATGCTATTTTGTTTTTGGATTTCAAAATACTTGATGACCTAAATTTCAGAAATGCTAAAAGACATTATAAGTTCCTTTAAGTTCATTCAAGAATTAATACTGAGGAGCACAAAAACCCGCTAAAGAAAAAAATTAACAAACAGCCTATAATTTTTACAGATTTTAAGAGTTTCTAGTCTCAATTAACGCAAACGCATATTAAGTGAGATTCGCAAAAAACAGCAAACTATTACTGCTTTTCGGGTTCTTGATTCTAACCATAGGGCTTTACAATTTTGTTCATCAGCTCAATTTAAGCGAGTTAAAAATATTTCTTTATCCAGTTTCCTTTCTGCTCGGGGTAAGCATTTTCACCAGTTTCGAATTCATACCCAATGAGGGTTACTTTTTCCAAGACCTTAATATTCTTATAGAGGAAAGCTGTGCTGGTACTAATTTCTTCGTACTCAGCTATTTTATTATTTCTTTTTTTATGGATGATGTTTTGGAGAAGAAAACCAAGCTCAGAATACTCATTCCACTATTCGCTTTGGTAGCATCTTACGCCTTATCTATACCAATTAACTACCTGCGGATAATGCTGTCGATGGCGGCTCAAAATTTAGCGGATCTTATTTTACCTGTTCGTCCGCACTACCTAATTCACGAAATTGTGGGTTATGGGGTTCAAATAATTGCCTTGTTCAGCTTATTAATGCTAAACCAAAAACTTTTTAAACCAAAAAAACAGTATGCGTAATCTGGTAAAGCCCATTTGGGGATTGATATTTCTTGTTATTCCAATTATATGCTTTTATTATTGGCAAGCACCAATAATTTTTGATAGCAATATTTTACCAAACCTTGAAAACTTATACCAACTTCAAGTAATTTTCATTTTTTCATTTGCCCTATTACTAGTAGGCGCTTCTTTTAGTATATTTTTCATTACTAGAAAACAAAACCTGAGTAATGCCTATGCATTTATTACAGCTGCATTAATAGCACCCATTATTTGGCTAACTCTAAATTTAGGATTTATATTTAACGAGGGGAATGAAATAAACAGCCTTCATAATACATTACGTGCATTTGTAGTTACTATTTCAAGCATAAATCTTTTACATTGTGTTTACATTGTGGCTCTAAATTCTATAAATGAAGAACAAACTTCCAAATCCGACTTAAAACCAAGTTTAGGCATGTTGCTTTTTGTTATATGGCTAATTATAATACAACTCTCAAAATTCTTTTTTGAACCAGAAAATGAAATTCGAGGCGTTGATTTGCTAATTTCATTTGGTGTTTTAATCGTGGCCTTTTTACTTTTTACACTTTTAAAATGGAGTTTGAAGGAATCTGAGTACATAGTGAATTCTGCTAGTTCTATGGATTTAATAAAAAGAGTTTTATTAGCTGGTGTTCTCCCTTTAATGGGATTATTCCTTAACAATTCAATTCTTGGAGGCGGATTAGATGGTGAAAATGGAATATTTGGCAATTTCAATAACTACTGGTTTTATTTAATTCCAATTGTAAATACTGTAATACTTTGTTTGCCAACTAACCAGAATCTAAACTTTACACTTTTTGCATACTTTGCAAAAAGTATTACACTAGCATATGTAGTGTATTTTGTAATTATTTTCATTCCAGTATTACCAATCGGCATTATTGGAATAATAGTGCTTGGGGCGGGTTTATTAACGTTTGTTCCATATTTACTGCTAGCGCTTCAGATAAATCTGATGCAAAAAGATTATCAGCAATTGCTACGAAACTTTTCACACCTAAAACTTTGGCTCATTTTTATTGCTGGATTCTTAGTTATCCCACTTTTTATAACCTTGAATTATATCAACCAAAGGAAAACTTTAAACGAGGCATTTGAGTACGTGTTTCACCCTGATTACAAAATAAATTATAAGATAAATTCTAAACCATTAAAAAGGATACTGGACAATCTAAACGGCCATCAAAGAAGCAATAGAGGTTTCATGTCGATTGATGAATCTGGAATTCCAATTATCTCGAGCTGGTATAATTACCTTGTTCTTGACTACAAAAATATTGACGACGAAACTACAGGATTATTGAGGAAGGTGCTATTAGATGAAGAATATACCCCATGGCAGCAGGAAAGAGAAAAAGATAAAGAAGTAATTCTTCAAAACTTTAAAACCGAATCCAAATACGATCCCGAAACAAAACAATGGCAAACTTGGCTTCATCTAGATCTTAAAAACCAGCATAAAGATTTTGGAATTAGAGAGTTTATTTCGAAAATAAAAGTGCCAGAAAACTGCCTAATCAATAATTACTACCTCTATGTTGGAAAAGAGAAAAAGTATGGCATGCATACCGAGCGAAACAGTGCAATTGAATTGTATAAAAACATAACCCAAGCCCCAAGAGATCCTGGTTTGGTTTATTACCACTCGCCAACCGAGGTTATGCTCAAAGTTTTTCCATTTCAGAAAGATGAGTTGCGTAGAACAGGCATTTCATTTATACATAGAGAAGCTGTAAATATAGAAATGGAAGGTATTGAAATTACTCTGGGAATTCCGAATTCTGAGGACCAAATTATTTTATCCAATAGCGATAACCAAGTTCCATTAATACATGGCGTTGAAAAAATTAATCTTCCGGTAGCACAAAGGAAGCCATATTTTCATTTTCTGGTTGATGCCTCAGCTCATGCAAAAGAGAAACATGCATCAATAATTTCATCGGTTGAGGAACTCTGCAAACAATATCCAAACCTGGCTAAAAACGCAGAAATTACTTTTGTTGGAGGGAACATCATCACCCAAAAAAAGGAAGAAAATTGGCAGAAAAATTACCAAAAGCAAGATTTCTCTGGCAGCTATTTTGTAGACCGAGCCATTAAACAAACCTTGGTTAAAAGCTATCTACAATCTGAAAATAGATATCCAATTTTGGTAATGGTTAGCAATCATTTCAGCCGTGCAATTCTTAGCAATCATTATGCTGATTATGATTTCTGCTTTCCTGAAAGTGCAAATTTGTATTCATTAAAACCCGGAAAGCAGCTGAGCTTGCATTCGCTTTTAGACAAAACTCCAGAGATAAAGCAAAAAGATTGCCCAATTAACTTTCAGGAAACCACTCTGGTCTCTATAGGCAAAGAAGGCAAAAAGCAGTTTTTGGCTAGGAATTTAAGCCCAAGTTTGCTCATTTCTGATACAGAACATAATTTTAATTTGGAGGACATAAAACCGAATAATTGGGCAGATGGCATGCTGCTAAAAGCCAAATTAAGAGCCGAAGTTTTATACCCGAATAAAGCTCAGAAAAATTGGCTTACAAATTTGAAATTGAGCTTTAAAAACCAGACTTTAACTTCTCAAACCGCATTTATGGTGGTAGAAACCAAAGAACAAGAAGAAATGATGGCCAAAAAGCACGACGAAATTCTATCTGGAAAAGCAGATTATTCTCATTCTAAAGACACTATGAGTATGCCTGAGCCTGGCTTTTGGGCTTTTGCAATCCTGTTAATCGGAATTCTGAGTTGGAGAATTAGATGGATTACCCTTACGCAATCCGCACAAATCTAATTTCACCAAAAACAACGGAGGCGTTAACCAAAACAGCTGGTACGCCTGATACCACATTTTGAGTGAATGCTCTATCGCCAAAGGAAATATTGCTGTGATCTGGAAAATTTATGGTGCCAAACATGGAAGAACCTCTAATAATTATGGGTAAATCTGAAGGAACAAAAACTACAGTTTGCCCAAAAACACAGCTCACTCTAATGGTTTTACCACCTTCGCTTACCCGCTCCAAATGAATATTTCTGTTGCCAAAAACGGTGCTGTATTCTTGGAAGGAAATGGTGTTGTCTACATAATCTATCCCTTCACCAAAAAGTACGGTGCTTTCGCTGGCTTGAATATGATTTCTTTTATTACCAAAACTTCCAGTTAAAAAACTAATTCCTATTGAAATAAAAATTACTGGCAGAATAAAATCACCCAGATCGAAATCGAAGTTTAGGATATCAAAATTCCTTAACAGAATTAAAACTCCAATTAAAATTAGTATTCCCGCAACTGTGTATTTGGCTTTCATTTCATGTTTGTTTTCAACTATAAAAGTACAAGTTTTTGGGAAGTAAAAAAATAAATTGAACTATGCACAGCGCTTTTTCGATTGTAACTGCAATTATCTTTTCAACGAATGCTTCTCATACATCAACCATAATACATGTTTACCATTTTTATTTCAGCAATCGCTTTTTTAGCAATTACGGTGCTCGTTTATATAAACCAACCTCAATTCGGTAGAAAGCCGGGCATAAGGAGAAGGGAAAAAATTATACAGTCTCCAAATTATAAAGCTGGGAAATTTCATAATTTGAATCCTACACCTCAGTTTTCTGAAGGCGCTACTTTTTTTACCGTTTTCTACGATTTTTTCTTCAAAAGAGGGGCAAATAGAATTCCCACGAAACCGATTCCCATGGAAAAGACAGATCTCCAGTTATTACCAAAAGATGCTGATGTTTTGATTTGGTTCGGTCATTCTTCGTATTTTTTCCAAGTAGATGGCAAGACCTTTTTAGTAGATCCAGTTTTCAGTGGAAATGCATCGCCCGTGCCTGGAAGCAATAAAAGTTTTGCTGGGGCTAATTATTATCAGCCCGAAAATATGCCTCAAATAGATTTTTTAATCATAACGCACGACCATTACGATCACCTAGATTATAAGACCGTAAAAGCCTTGCTTCCAAAAGTTGCGCAAGTTTATTGTGGATTAGGAGTTGGCGAACATTTGGAGCGTTGGGGTTATCAATCTAAACAGATTTACGAATTAGACTGGTACGATTCCATTGAAATTGAACTTGGGTTTCAGCTTACGGCAACACCAGCAAGACATTTCTCTGGAAGAAGCTTCAATACCAATAACACTTTGTGGCTGAGCTTTGTATTGAAAACGCCCAACAGCAATTTATTTATTGGAGGCGATAGCGGCTATGACACGCATTTTAAGGAAATTGGAACTCAGTTTGGCCCTTTCGATTTGGCTATGCTTGAAAATGGACAATACAATAGCAAATGGAAATATATTCATGCATACCCAGAAGAAGTTGTAAAAGCAGCTGTTGATTTACAAGCCAGAAAATATATTCCTGTTCATTCGGGAAAATTTGCGATGGCCAATCATACTTGGTATGAACCTTTAAAACTGGTTACTGAATTTAATACAGATTCTACCATCATCACCCCAAAAATTGGCGCTCCAGTTTATTTTAAGCAAGATGAAGTGCCTACCGAAAAGTGGTGGGAAGCACTTAATTGAGTTGAACTGATTTGTATGCTGGATACAAAGCGCATAAAAATCCCATTCCGCTTATCATTCCTAAAATGGCAAAAAGATCTCCCATTTTTAGTTCCATTGGGTAGGAGTCAACCACCATAATGGTATTTGTGCTAAATCCTATAAAACCAAATTGCTGTTGAAGTAAAACAAAAATTACCCCAATGGCAAGCCCAATTGCGCAACCAAGGTAGGTAATTAGCAATCCTTCGAACAAAAATATATTGCGGATAAAGGGTGCACTTGCACCAAAAGTTCTCAGGGTATGAATATCCTCTTTCTTATCGATTACCAACATGGTAAGCGAACCCAAAAGATTTAAAATGGCTATAAAAACAATAAATCCAACCAAAAGAAAAGACCATAATTTTTCAGACTTAAAGATCTTGTAAATAGCTTCCTGCTGCTGATATCTATTGGCAACTTTGTAATCTACTCCAAATATTTTTTCGGCCTCAGTTTGTACTGCATTCAAATTTGCATTTGCCTTCAAGGCGATGTTAATGCTGCTAACTCGAGTTGGCTCCGTTAAAAGCTCCCGCATTTTAGATAAAGGAAGCAACAGATATTTGGCATTGATTTCTGGCTGAACATTAAAAATAGCATCCACAAAAAGAATTTGCCTGTTAAACGCATCTTGCGGATTTAGACTCAGTTTCTTACCCTTTTTGGGGAGATAAATTGAAACCGGATTGAAAATATCGTCTACACTTAAACCCAATTGATAGGCAATGGCATTGCCAGCAATTAAACCTTTTGGGCCTTTTTTGTACCAGTGCGATATAGTTCCCGTTTCTAAAACTTCATCAAAAGCGGTTTGTTTTAACCAATTGGTGTCGATACCCATTAATCTTACAAGCGCATCTTTTCCATCGTAAGATGCCAATGCATCTTCTTCTAAAACAAACGAGATGTTCTCAATTTCTGGAATTTTCTTTAATTCTGAAATAAGAACTGAATCTGGCTCAAAAAATTTACCCTCTACAATCTCTATTTTAATTTCTGCATCGAATCTGCTGAATAGATCTTCTACAAGACCTTGTAATCCGTTAAAAACACTAAGAATAACTACAAGCGCTGCTGTACCAATGGAAACCCCAACCAAGGTAATTCCAGACAAAAGATTAATAAAACCTGCCGATTTTTTTGCGAATAAGTAACGCTTTGCTATGAGAAACGGAACCTTCATTTATAAGCAGTTACCACTAACTCGCTACCACTGGTATGCTTAATATAGGCATCGAAAAAGTTGAGCAAGAAAATAGCCGGGTAAACCAACAAATAATAAACTGGCAAAATAAAAAGGAATTTTCCAGAGCGTTTTATCATCTTTTTTGGAATTAAAACACCCAGTTTTGCAGATAACTTCCCGCTGTATCCGTAAGCATAATGGGCCTTAACTTTGGTAAAACCCAATTCTTTTAGCTTCTTTTTGAAATCCAGGTTATTGTACCGGTGTCTCAGCAACTGATTGTCTAACAACTTATTGGTAAAGTTTGGCTGAATTAACTTGCTTTTGTCAGATTGAACACTAATAAGTGCCATGCCACCCTTTTTCAATGAGTTGTAGATATTGCTTAAGACACAATCGTCTTTCTCTACATACTCTAAAACATTTATGGCCATAACCATTTCGAAAGCGTCTGTTTTAGAAAACTGCTCAACATCCTCACATTTAAAAAGAACCCTTTCGAAACCCTGTGCACGAAAATAATTATTACACTCGCAAACTTCGTTTGGAGAAATGTCTATCCCGTAAATATTCCAGTCGGGTCTTTTTTGTGCTAAATAATACGTGTATTGCCCAAAACCTGAACCAACATCTAAAACGTGAATTGATTTAGGTTTTCCTTTGGCAAAAGACTGAATTTCCTTTCTAATATGCCAAAAGCTTACTACCAAAATATCTATTAAAAAATAGAACGCAGCTCTTAGCTTCGGCCTAGTTTCGAAAGTACGGTTTATTTTTTGTCTTAATTGATGATGTTCCATTTGTTATGGACTACAAAATTTATATTCTTACGGCAGTTCCAGTTGCAACAACCATTAACATACTGCCATTTCTTCCAATTGTTTCGAAGTCTAAATCTACACCGATAATGGCATTTGCACCAAGGGTCTGCGCTCTCATTTTTAACTCATTAAGGGCAGCTTCTCTGGTTTCGGCAATAACTCTTTCATAAGTATTGCTTCTTCCACCAATAAAATCTCTTATACTGGCTAGAAAATCTTTAAAGAAATTAGCGCCAATAATTACTTCAGACGATACTATTCCATAATGCTGAAGTACTGGTCTTCCTTCAATGGTGTTTGTGGTTACAATGATCATTTATTCTTTGTTTGTTTTGGTTTCTTTGAGCAACTGATCTATTCTGTCTTGATAATCAAGCGAATCGTCAACATGAAATTCTAGCTCAGGCACAATTCTCATCTGATTTCTAATGCGTTGCCCAAGTTTATTTCTGATTTCTCTGGTTGCCACTCTAATTTTATATACCAATGCTTCGGCATCCTGACCGAAAATACTTAGATAAATACGTGCTAAACCCAAATCTGGTGTAATTCTAACCTTTGTAACCGTAAGCATAGCGCCTTGAGTTAGGTTACTCAATTCGAATTGTAAAATATCTGCTATGTCTTTTTGAATTACACCAGCAGCTTTTTGTTGTCTTTTAGACTCCATAAGTTGCAAATTTAGATGAAAGTTATAATGTAAAGCTCAAAAAACTTTAAACTTCATTTAGCATAACCAAATCTTAGTATAATTTGGTTGCATTTTGGGTGTTAGTCTATTATTTTGAATAAAATTATTGCTAAACAATTTGGCTAAAACCTCATATTTAGCCTCAACGAAGTTAGTTTTACTTGGCATAAGAAATAGATTTTCTTCACGTTAGTGATTGAGATTGTTCAATTGCCTATTTTTGTAAAACCAATTCATTTTGGTATTGTTAAGTTTTTAGATTTTTTTACCATGGAAATAACTCCCGGACCCCTTTTAAGCCAGATTGATACGCCATTCGACTTAAGAAAGTTAAACGAAGAACAGCTTATTCAAGTTTGCACTGAATTAAGGCAGTATATTATAGACAGCGTATCTGTTAATGGTGGGCACTTTGCTGCCAGCCTTGGAGTTGTTGAATTATCAGTTGCGCTTCATTATGTGTTCAATACACCTTACGATCAACTGGTTTGGGATGTAGGTCATCAGGCTTATGGCCATAAAATTCTTACGGGTAGAAGATCCCAATTTCACACCAATAGGGTTTATAAAGGCTTAAGTGGTTTCCCCAAAAGAAGCGAATCTGAATACGATACTTTTGGCGTTGGCCATAGCAGCACTTCAATTTCTGCTGCGCTTGGAATGGCAGTTGCTTCTCGCTTAAAAAATGAACCCCAGCGCCAACACGTTGCAATTATTGGTGATGGCGCTATGACTGCGGGCCTCGCTTTCGAAGGGCTTAACCATGGAGGAATTGAAAATTCCAACCTATTGGTGGTTTTGAATGATAATTGTATGTCGATCGATCCAAATGTAGGTGCTTTGAAAGAATATTTAACCGACATTACTACCAGCCACACTTACAATAAAATAAGAGACGAAATATGGAATGTATTGGGCGCTTTGTCTAAGTTTGGACCAAATCCACAAAAAATTGCATCAAAGATTGAAAATGGAATTAAGGCTGCATTCTTAAAACAAGGCAATCTTTTCGAGTCTCTTAAATTCAGATATTTTGGCCCAATTGATGGTCACAATGTTGATCACTTAGTAAAGGTGATGAACGATTTAAAGGATATTCCAGGCCCGAAAATTCTTCATTGCTTAACCGTTAAAGGAA
>DAIRTB010000017.1:0-11145 GCA_036804105.1 Bacteroidota bacterium
AGATACTTTTTTAGATGAACGGAAAGGCATGCCTAACTCTTTTAACAAAGCCATTGCTTCTTCATCGTTTTTAGCTGAAGTAACAAAAGTGATATCCATACCAGAAATCTTATTTACCTTATCAATAACGATTTCAGGAAATATAATTTGCTCAGTTATACCTAAGGTATAATTACCTCTACCATCGAAACCTTTGGGATTAATACCTTTGAAATCTCTTACCCTTGGTAAAGAAACAGAAATTAATCTATCTAAGAATTCATACATTTTACGTTCTCTAAGAGTTACTCTTACACCAATTGGCATATTTTCACGTAACTTAAAGTTAGAAATTGCTTTCTTAGATTTTGTAGCTACTGCTTTTTGACCTGTAATGGTTGTCATTTCAGATAAAGCGGCATCAATTAATTTCTTATCTGATACTGCGGCTCCAACACCTTGGTTGATAGCTATTTTAAGTAATCGAGGAACCTCCATTACATTTTTATAACCGAATTTTTCTTGCATTGCAGGAACTACTTCGGTAAAATACTTTTCTCTTAGTCTGAATGAATCCATTAGCTTAATATCTCCCCTGAATTTTTTGCATATCTAACTAGTTTGCCTTTTTCATCCAGTTTACGACCAACTCTTGTAGGTTTGCCGGTTTTGGGGTCAGCAATCATAAGGTTAGAAATATGGATTGGAGCTTCTTTTTTGATGATTCCTCCATCCGGATTTTGTGCACTTGGCTTAGTATGTCTAGAAACCATGTTGGTCTCTTCTACAATAACTCTCATAGAAGTTGGATCAACAGATTTTACTTTCTTAGGCTTGTCAGATTTGCTTGCTCCCGCAATAACAATTACTGTGTCGCCTTTTTTAATTTTTAATTTTACCTTGCTCATTTCAAATTCAATTTAAAGAACCTCGGGTGCAAGAGATACGATTTTCATAAACTGCTTCTCACGAAGCTCACGAGCTACAGGACCAAAAATCCTAGTACCTCTTGGTTCGTCCTGATTATTTAACAATACTACCGCATTGTCGTCGAAACGGATATATGAACCATCTTTTCTACGAATCTCTTTCTTGGTTCTAACAACAACAGCTTTAGACACTGTTCCTTTTTTAACGTTACCGGAAGGGATGGCAGACTTGATTGATACCACAACCTTGTCTCCAATGGATGCATATCTTTTGCCAGAACCACCTAGAACTCTAATAACAAGTATTTCTTTGGCACCGCTGTTATCGGCTACGCCACATCTTGATTCTTGTTGTAACATCTTACTTAGCCCTCTCCAATATTTCTACCAATCTCCAACGCTTGTTTGCGCTAAGTGGTCTAGTTTCCATAATCCTAACAGTGTCACCAATATTACACTCTTGATTTTCATCATGAGCCATAAATTTCTTGGTAGTTTTCACAAACTTTCCATAGATGGGGTGTTTCACTTTACGCTCTACCGCTACAGTTATTGACTTTTGCATTTTATTGCTCACAACACTGCCGGTTTTTTCTTTTCTGGCACGTCTGTCTTCCATGACTAATTACTGGTGCTTAAATTTTTTCGGATTGCAAAGTTAACTTTCTTTTTGATAATTCCGTAAATAATCTTGCAATTGTTTTACGAGTTTGCACAATTTTGTTCGGATTCTCTAAAGTTGATACTGCTTGAGTAAAACGAAAACGTGTTAAGTTCATTTTTTCCTCTTTAATTCTGGCAGTGATTTCCTCATTGCTCAGTTGATTGATTTCTTCCATCTTCATTTTTATGCCTCCTCTACAAAATCAGGTCTAACAACAAAACGGCATGATACTGGTAGTTTTTGAGCTGCTAAACGCATGGCTTCTTTTGCTACTGCCAAGGGCACACCATCGGCTTCAAATATTAAAGTACCTGGCTTGATAACGGCTACCCAATATTCTGGAGCACCTTTACCTTTACCCATACGTACCTCTGCGGGTTTCTTTGTGACTGGCTTGTCTGGAAAAATTTTAATCCATACTTGGCCTTCACGTTTCATAAAACGAGTTACCGCAATACGTGCTGCTTCAATCTGACGGCTGGTAATCCAGCTTTCTTCTATTGATTTTAATCCAAAAGAGCCGAAAGTAAGGGTAAAGCCTCTTGTGGCATTACCCTTAATTTTACCCTTATGCATTTTTCTAAATTTCGTTCTTTTCGGTGATAACATTTCTCAATGATTTATTACTTCCTGGTTTTGTTATTCGTGCCTCTGTTTTGAGCGCCTGGTGCACCACCACGGTTGTTGTTGGAATTTCCACCACGACCAGGTCCACCTGCTTTTTGCTCTCCAGGATTGCGTTCACGGTCACCTCTCGGTTTACCGCCTCTCTTATTATCTCTACCACCTGCACCGAAGTTGCCACTAGCTGGACCGCCAGTGTTTTTAGATGGTAGGTTAGGGCTAAGATCTCTTTTACCAAAAACTTCGCCTTTGAAAATCCAAACTTTGATACCAATCTTACCGTAAACAGTTTGAGCCTCGCCTAATGCATAATCAATGTCTGCTCTTAAAGTATGCAAAGGAGTTCTACCTTCTTTGTATTGCTCTGTTCTTGCCATCTCTGCACCGCCTAAACGACCGCTACATACAATCTTGATACCTTCTGCACCCATTCTCATAGTTGAAGAAATAGACGACTTCATGGCTCTTCTGAAAGAGATTCTCGCCTCAAGTTGTTTTGCAACACCTTCAGCAACCAATTTGGCATCTAATTCTGGGCGTTTGATCTCGAATATATTAATTTGAACATCCTTATTGGTGATCTTCTTAATCTCTTCTTTGATCTTATCTACCTCAGCACCGCCTTTACCGATAATAATACCAGGACGAGATGTATGTAAAGTAATGATGATCCGCTTTAATGTACGTTCAATGATAATTTTTGAAATACCACCATTGTTAATACGAGCTAAAAGATATTTACGAATCTTATTGTCTTCAACTATCTTATCTGCATAGTGATTTCCACCATACCAGTTGGAATCCCAGCCTCTGACGATTCCTAAACGTAGCCCTATTGGATTAGCTTTCTGACCCATCTGCTTTTATTCCTTTTAATTTACTGTCAATAATGATTGTAACGTGATTTGATCTTTTACGGATTCTATGTCCTCTACCTTGTGGAGCAGGACGAAGACGTTTCAACATAGCGCCACCATCTACAAAGATGGTTTTAACATATGCGTCTTCTACATTTGCACCTTCATTTTTTGCCAACCAGTTAGATACAGCAGAAAGTAACAATTTTTCTAATCTACCTGAAGCCTCTCTTGCAGAGAATTTCAAAATAGCTTGTGCACTTTCTACGCTTTTACCTCTAACCATATCTGCAACTAAACGCATTTTTCTTGGCGAAGTAGGGCAATTATTAAGTTTTGCGATTGCTTCCATTATCTTTTACCCTTATCTTTTTTTGCGGTGTGACCTCTAAAGTTTCTGGTAGGAGAAAATTCGCCAAGCTTATGGCCAACCATGTTTTCAGTTACATAAACCGGAATAAATTTATTCCCATTGTGAACTGCAAATGTGTGTCCTACAAAATCAGGCGTAATCATTGATCTTCTCGACCATGTTTTGATTACTGTTCTTTTTGTGCCTTCATTCATCGTCAAAACCTTACGTTCTAAGGTGTATTCAACAAATGGGCCTTTTTTTAATGAACGAGCCATAAATTATTTACTCCTTCTTTTAACGATGAATTTATTTGATTGATTTTTCTTACTTCTGGTTTTATAACCTTTTGCAAGCAAGCCTTTACGTGAGCGTGGGTGACCACCTGAAGCACGACCTTCACCACCACCCATTGGGTGATCGACAGGGTTCATTGCAACACCTCTTACACGTGGTCTTCTACCTAACCAGCGAGAACGTCCAGCTTTACCACTTACTTCTAACATGTGATCTCCATTTGAAACAGCACCAATGGTAGCAAGGCAAGTTAATAAAATCATTCTAACCTCTCCAGATGGCATTTTAATAATGGCATACTTACCATCCCTTGCAGAAAGGGTAGCGTAAGTGCCAGCAGATCTTGCCAATACAGCACCTCTTCCTGGTTGCATTTCGATGTTATGAATTGTTGAACCCAAAGGAACCTCTGAAAGAAGCATTGCATTTCCAACTGCTGGAGCAACACCTTTCCCACTATTTACAGTAGCACCAACAGCTAAGTTGTTTGGAGCTAAAATATATCTTTTCTCACCATCAGCATAGTGTAATAATGCAATACGTGCTGAACGGTTTGGATCGTACTCAATTGAATGAACAATTGCAGGAACTCCGTGTTTATCACGTTTGAAATCGATTATACGATACTGACGTTTGTGACCACCACCCATGTAGCGCATGGTCATCTTTCCACTATTGTTTCTACCTCCAGATTTCTTAATTGAAGTAAGAAGGGTTTTCTCAGGAACATTGGTTGTAATTTCTTCAAAAGAACTTGCCAACTTGAATCTTGTTCCTGGAGTTATTGGTCTAAATTTCTTAACAGCCATTTCTCTTCAATTAAATTTCTCCGTATAAATCAATAGTATCACCGTCTTTCAAGGTTACGATTGCTTTCTTGAAGCTGTCTGTTTTACCTTTAACATAACCCGTTTTTGTATAACGGCTTTTTGTTTTACCAGCATATCGCATTGTGTTAACGTCTGTAACGGTAACATTATACATTTCTTGAACAGCTTTTTTTATTTCAATCTTATTTGCCTTTTTATCAACCCGAAAAGCAAAACGGTTTAATTTTTCTCCAAGGATGGTCATTTTTTCAGTAATGACCGGTTTTCTTAAAATGTCCATTTTACTTGTTGTTTAAACTTTCTTCGATTGATGTTAACGAGCTTGAAAGTAGAACCACTTGACTTGCATTGATCAAATCGTAGGTGTTAAGATCGGCAGCACGGGTAATTTTCAACTTAGGAATATTACGACCAGCGAGTACTAAGTTTGTATTAACCTCAGGAATTACAAACAAAACCTTTGTACCAGTTAAGTTGAAAGCCGACATAAATTTTACAAAATTCTTAGTTTTTGGAGTTTCAAAATTGAAGTCTTCAACAATGGTAATTTTACTTTCCTGAACTTTATAGCTAAGGGCAGATCTACGAGCCAATGTTTTCAATTTTTTGTTCAACTTAAAGCTGTAATCACGGGGTCTTGGACCGAACACTCTAGCACCACCTCTAAAAGTAGGGCTATTGATATCACCTTTACGTGAACCACCTGTACCTTTTTGTTTGTGAAGCTTGCGTGTAGAACCAGACAACTCGTTACGCTCTTTACTTTTATGTGTGCCTTGACGTTGATTTGCTAAATACTGTTTAACATCAAGGTAGATTGCATGATCATTTGGAGCAATACCAAATATTTCTTCTGAAAGCGTTACTTTAGCTGAGGTAGCCTGACCTTCAGAGTTATAAACTGCTAATTCCATGATTATTTCTCAACAATTACAAATGAACCTTTAGGACCCGGAACGGAACCTTTAACAACAATTAAATTCTTTTCAGGGAATACCTTAAGAACTAAAAGACCTAGAGATTTAACTCTGTCTCCGCCTGTACGGCCACCCATTCTCATCCCTTTAAAAACTTTAGAGGGGAATGAAGAAGCTCCTAATGAACCTGGTGCTCTTAAACGGTTATGCTGACCGTGAGTTTGGCCACCAACACCACTAAAGCCGTGACGTTTCACAACGCCTTGAAAGCCTTTTCCTTTGCTTGTACCTACCACGTTAACTTTTTCACCTTCGATGAAAATATCAACTGCAACTAGATCGCCAAGTGAAAGTTCTTGTTTGAACTTTTTGAACTCAACAACTCTAGATTTTGGCGTAGTATTCGCCTTAGAAAAATGTCCTAACATTGCTTTGGAAGTAGATTTCTCTCTCTTCTCACCATAAGCAAGTTGGTACGCAGAATAGCCGTCTTTTTCAACGGTGCGGACTTGTGTTACTACACAAGGACCAGCCTCTAATACGGTGCATGGGATATTTTTCCCATCGGCACTAAAGATGCTGGTCATTCCGATTTTTTTGCCAATTATTCCTGACATATCAAACTTTAATTTCTACGTCAACGCCACTTGGAAGCTCTAACTTCATAAGGGCATCAACAGTTTTAGATGAAGAACTGTAAATGTCTAACAATCTCTTGTAAGAACATAGTTGAAATTGCTCTCTCGCTTTCTTGTTAACGTGTGGCGAGCGCAATACTGTAAAAATACGTTTTTGTGTAGGCAACGGAATTGGTCCGTTAACCACTGCTCCTGTACTTTTTACGGTCTTAACGATCTTCTCAGCAGATTTATCTACCAAGTTGTGGTCGTAAGACTTTAATTTAATGCGAATTCTATGGTTCATTGTATCTGAAGAAACTTTTTTGGTTAAGCCTTCTCGGCTTTTATTGCTCTTTGTTTGCTTAAAATCTCCTCTGCCATAGACTTAGGCACTTCAGTGAAGTGGGAGAAAGTCATGGTAGAAGTTGCTCTACCTGATGTAAGTGTACGTAATACTGTTACGTAACCAAACATCTCAGCAAGTGGAACCTGTGCTTTAATAATTTGTGCTGTTCCTTTAGAGTCCATACCTTGAAGTTGACCACGACGACGGTTTAAGTCGCCCATAACATCACCCATGTATTCATCAGGAGTAATTACTTCAACTTTCATAATTGGCTCTAACAATACTGGAGATGCTTTCTTAGCAGCTTCACGGAATGCAGAACGAGCAGCAATTTCGAATGATAAAGAATCTGAATCGACTGCGTGGAATGAACCATCAAACAATCTTACTTTCAAATCGTCTATTGGGAATCCAGCTAAAACACCATTTGCCATAGCAGCTTTGAAACCTTTTTCTACCGATGGGATATATTCTTTTGGAATTGAACCACCAACGATATCGTTTTGGAATGATAAACCTGGTTTACCTTCATCTCCTGGACCGATTTCAACGAAGATATCAGCAAATTTACCTCTACCACCAGTTTGTTTCTTGTAAACTTCACGGTGTTGAACTTTCTGCGTAATAGCTTCTTTGTAAGCAACCTGAGGAGCACCTTGGTTACACTCAACTTTGAATTCTCTCCTCAAACGATCTACAATAATCTCAAGGTGTAACTCGCCCATACCACTAATAATGGTTTGACCAGTTTCTTGATCTGTATTTACTCTGAAAGTAGGATCTTCTTCAGAAAGTTTAGCCAAAGCATTTCCCAGTTTATCTGAATCTGCCTGAGTTTTAGGCTCAATAGCTAGACCAATAACTGGATCTGGAAAATCCATTGCTTCTAATAAAATTGGATGTGCTTCATCACAAAGCGTATCACCAGTTTTAATGTCTTTAAATCCTACCGCAGCACAAATATCTCCAGCTTCAACTACGTCTACCGCTTTACGATCGTTTGCATGCATTTGGAATAAACGAGAGATACGCTCTTTGTCGATTGCAACACCTTTGTCTGCATCAGAACGCACTTTCATAACATAAGAACCAGCTTCTAATCTACCTGAATAAACACGTAGATAAACTAATCTACCAACAAATGGATCAGTTGCAACTTTAAAAGCAAGTGCTGCAAACGGCTCATCTACAGATGGTTTACGAGAAACTTCTTGATCAGTTTTTGGATTAGTACCATTTACTGCTTCAATATCCATTGGAGATGGTAAGAAAGAACAAACAGAATCTAATACTGCTTGAACGCCTTTATTTTTGAAAGAAGAACCGCAAAGCATTGGCACGAATTTCATGTCAATAACCGCTGCACGGATTGCAGTACGCATTTCTTCTTCTGTAATACTATTTGGATCTTCGAAGAATTTCTCCATCAGAACGTCATCGTATTCAGCGCAAGCTTCAACTAACATCTGACGATATTCGTCTACTGTTTCTACTAAATCGGCTGGCATTGAGATAACTTGGTAAGTCATACCTTGTGTATCGTCATCCCAAACAATTGCTTGATTGGTTATTAAATCAACAACACCTTTAAAGGTTTCTTCGTTACCAATTGGAATTTGTAATGGTATAGCAGTAGAACCTAACATTTCTTTAACTTGCTTACACACGTTTAAGAAATCTGCACCTTGACGATCCATTTTGTTAACGAATCCAATTCTTGGTACTTTATAGTTATCAGCTAATCTCCAGTTGGTTTCAGATTGTGGCTCAACACCATCAACTGCACTAAACAAGAATACTAAACCATCTAAAACACGTAAAGACCTGTTAACTTCTACTGTAAAGTCAACGTGGCCTGGGGTATCGATAATGTTGATAGCGTAATCCATGTTTTGCCATTTCCAAGAAGTCTTAGTAGCAGCAGATGTAATGGTAATACCTCTTTCTTGCTCCTGTGCCATCCAGTCCATGGTTGCACCGCCATCATGTACTTCACCAATTTTGTGGTTTACACCAGTATAGTAAAGAATACGCTCAGTGGTGGTAGTTTTACCCGCATCAATGTGAGCAGCAATACCAATATTTCTTGTGAATTTAAGATCTTTTTGTGCCATGTTTTTTAGAATCTGAAATGTGAGAAAGCTTTGTTGGCCTCAGCCATTTTATATGTATCCTCTTTTTTCTTTACTGCGGCACCTTCGCCTTTTGCAGCTGCAATGATTTCAGCTGCCAATTTATCTTTCATGGTTTTTTCTCCACGCTTACGAGCGTAACCAATTAACCATCTGAAACCTAAAGCTTGTTTTCTGAATGGATTTACTTCGGTAGGAACTTGAAAAGTAGCTCCACCAACTCTGCGGCTACGTACCTCTACGCTTGGCATAACATTGTTTAGAGCTTTTCTCCAAACTTCTAAACCTGGCTCACCAGTTTTTGCACCAACAACTTCTAAAGCATCATAAAAAATGGTGCTTGCGGTACTGCGCTTTCCATCATACATTAAGTTGTTGATGAATTTAGCTGCTACTACGTCGCCATACTGAGGGTCTGGCGCAATGATTCTTTTTTTAGGACTTCCTTTTCTCATGGCTGAAAATTATTTCTTCTTAGCTCCTTTTGTTGGTGGTGCAACTTGCTTAGCTTTGGCGCCGTATTTAGAACGACCTTGCTTTCTGCCATTAACACCTGAGGTATCTAACGCACCTCGTACAATGTGGTAACGTACACCTGGAAGATCTTTTACTCTTCCACCACGGATTAACACAATTGAGTGCTCTTGTAAGTTGTGACCTTCTCCAGGAATGTAAGCATTTACTTCCTTGGTATTGGACAAACGAACCCTCGCCACCTTACGCATAGCTGAGTTTGGCTTTTTAGGGGTTGTTGTGTAAACACGAGTGCATACTCCACGTTTCTGAGGGCACGCATCTAAAGCGGGAGAGCTGCTCTTTTCGGCTTTGTATTCCCTACCTTTTCTAACTAACTGCTGTATAGTTGGCATAATAAACTATGTATTCCTTTGTATGTCTGTTTAAATTACCCGTAAGTTGCGGGATTGCAAAGGTAGAGAACTAAAATTTTATTTCCAAATGGGAATTACAAATAAACTGACGATTTGTACCTATTTTTCAAAATACTTTCCAACCTAGCATTTTCGAATGCTAAAGTGTTGTTAACTAGCTATCTTTAGCTTTAAAAATTAATTATGCGGCATAAAAGTATCCCCAATCAACTATTTATTAACAACAGAAATGCCTTCATTGCAAAAATGAAACCAGGTAGTGCGGCCATTTTCGTCTCTAATTATCAAAGTCACCGCAATGGCGACCAAGTGTATTGGCCGTACAGACAAAATTCTGAATTGTACTATTTAACTGGCATCGCTCAAGAAGACACATTTTTAATTTTATTTCCAGATGCTCCACTTCCAGAACTTAAAGAAATCCTTTTCGTAAAAGAAACAAGCGATTTAATTGCAGTTTGGGAAGGTTTTAAACATACAGCTGATGAAGCTGAACAATTATCGGGGATTAAACAAATAAAATGGAGCCATAATTTCGAGGCTTCTTTGAAAGCAGTAATGAAATATGCTGAGAATGTTTACCTAAATTTAAACGAGAACGACAGAAGTACTCCAGAAAATAGTACCTACGAACAAGATTTTGTAAGGAAATTACAAAATCAATATCCATTACATCAATATAATAGAAGTGCTCCAATTTTAGAGTATATCCGATCTAGAAAATCTGAGCACGAAATTGATGCTATTAAAGAAGCACTCAAAATCACAAAATCTGGTTTGCTTCGTGCGTTGAAGTTTATCGGACCTGGAAAACATGAGTTCGAAGTTCAAGCAGAAATTGCACATGAATTTACTTTGAAAAGAAGTAACGGTTTTTCTTTCGAGCCAATTATGGCTGGTGGTGCAAATGCCTGCGTTTTACATTATGTTTCCAACAACGATGTTTTGAAGGATGGAGATTTGATGTTACTTGATTTCGGTGCTGACTATGCATACTATGCAGCCGATTTATCTAGAACTGTTCCTGTAAACGGTAAATATTCACCAAGACAAAAACAAGTTTACGAAACTGTACTGGGCGTTCTTCAAGAGGCGAAAAAATTGTTAGTTCCCGGAAAGACCTTAAACGATTACAACTTAGAATCTGCCAAAATAATGGAGCAAGCTTTAATTGAATTGGGTTTAATTTCTTTGGACGATGTAAAGAACCAAAACCCGAACCAACCTGCTTACAAAAAATATTTCCCTCATGGCACTGGTCACTTTTTAGGAATTGATTTGCATGATATCGGTGCTCGTTATGGTGTTCTAGACGAAGGAATGCTTATTACTTGCGAGCCTGGCATTTACATTCCTGAAGAAGGAATGGGTATTCGTATTGAGAACGATATCGTAATTACCAGCTCTGAACCAAGAGATCTAATGGAAGAACTGAATTTCCCCATTACTTGCGATGAGATTGAAGCTGCGATGGCAAAGTAAATTAATCATTAAAAAGAAAAAAGCAGGTGGTTTACCTGCTTTTTTCTTTTTACTTCAATTGCTTCAATAACAATTGTAGATGGTTGGAATCTATAATACTCGCTAAATGCCCATCTGCTAGAGCCTCATGCCGAATATGAAATAAAATCAAATCGGTTAAAGCTGCTTTACTTAATGCGGCAACTTTCGCTTCATTTACAATTAATTCGTTTGCTTGTTTACTTAA
>DAIRTB010000017.1:11155-13340 GCA_036804105.1 Bacteroidota bacterium
CTCTCTGTAATTATCATGCTGGCGAAAAAGCGAAAACATCTTCTCCCAAGCTTGATCAAATACTACCACTTCTACCCCACCGTAATCTACCCGTTGGTAAATATTGGTAGATTGCAATGCAGCTTCAATACTTTGGTTCAAATCCATAAATAAATCTTACGCCATTCCTGCTGGTCCACCGAAGGTCATCGGCAAGCCTGGAAGATCATTTACATCAACAGTGCCAAACTCACGTTCAAACTTGGCAAGGTTATCCCCCAGTGCCATTAGAAGACGCTTAGCATGTTGAGGCGTTAGGATAATTCTAGATTTTACTTTAGCTTTTGGCACGTTTGGCATCATTCTAACAAAATCAATAATAAACTCTGAATTTGAATGTGCAATTATGGCCAAATTAGAATAGATGCCATCTGCAACGTCTTCAGTTAGCTCTATATTAATGGGTTGTTGATTATTATCTTCCATGTTGATAAGTTAAAAATGGCCAGCATTTTTAGATGCTGGCCAGGTGAATATTGTTTTTATGCTTCTAAAGATTCTGCCATCCTTTTCGATGCCAAAAGCTTGTCGTACTCTTCTTGAGAACCTACAATAATTTTTTCGTATTGTCTCAAACCTGTACCTGCTGGTATTAAGTGACCAACAATTACATTTTCTTTCAATCCAGAAAGTGTATCTACTTTACCGTTAATTGCGGCTTCGTTTAACACTTTGGTAGTTTCCTGGAACGATGCTGCTGAGATAAAACTACGAGTACCTAAAGATGCTCTTGTAATACCTTGCAAAATCGGGCTAGATGTAGCAGGAATTGCATCTCTAAAAGAAACTGGTTTTAAATCTTTACGTTTCAAAACAGAATTCTCGTCTCTAATCTGACGAAGAGAAGCAATCTGACCAACTTTCAACTTAGGTGAATCACCAGCTTCGGTAATCACTTTTTTGTCGAAAATCTCATCGTTTATTTCCATGAACTCTAACTTATCTGCAACTTCTTGCTCTAAGAAAGAAGTATCGCCTGGATCTTCGATTAATACTTTTTGCATCATTTGACGAACGATTACTTCAAAGTGCTTATCGTTGATTTTCACACCCTGTAAACGGTAAACTTCTTGAATACCATTTACTAAGTATTCTTGAACCGCACCAGGACCTTTAATTGCAAGGATAGAACTTGGGGTAATTGCACCATCTGAAAGTGGATCTCCAGCACGAACAAAATCGCCATCTTGAACTAAAATGTGCTTAGAAAGTGGCACTAAGTATTTCTTAGTTTCATTTTCTTTAGACTGAATAGTGATTTCTCTGTTACCACGCTTAATACCTCCGAAGGCTACAATACCATCAATTTCAGAAACGATTGCAGGGTTAGAAGGGTTACGAGCTTCAAATAACTCGGTTACTCTCGGTAAACCACCGGTAATATCTCTTGTTTTCGATGCTGTTCTAGGGATCTTAGCTAAGATATGTCCACCTTTGATGGTTTCTTTATCACCAATAACCAAGTGAGCGCCAACTGGAATGTTATACGAACGAAGTAATTCTCCCTCAGGACTCATAATTCTGATCGCAGGGTTTTTGGTTTTATCTCTTGTATCGATAATTACCTTCTCCTTGTGACCAGTCTGCTCATCGCTTTCTTCTCTAAAAGTTAAGTTTTCAATGATTGATTCAAACTCAGTTGTACCTGCAAACTCGGTTATAATCAAAGCATTAAATGGATCCCAAGCACAAATTCTGTCTCCTTTTTGAACCTTCTGACCTGGTTTCACATAAAGTGTTGCACCAAACGGTAAATGGTTTGAGATGATTACTTGCTTGGTTTCTGGATGCAAGATTTTCACCTCGCCTGAACGAGTCATTACGATTTCAATTGGTTCTTCGCCAGTTGTATTAATAACGGTTCTCACTTCGTCGAATTCGATGATACCATCGAACTTAGCAATAATCTGAGATTCAGTTGCAATGTTAGAAGCAGTACCACCCACGTGGAAGGTTCTCAAGGTTAACTGAGTACCCGGCTCACCAATCGACTGTGCTGCAATTACACCAACAGCTTCACCCAACTGCACCATTCTATTGGTTGCAAGGTTTCTACCGTAGCATTTCGCACAAACACCAACTTTGGCTTCGCAAGTTAATACCGATCTAATCTCAACGGTTTCAATTGCAGTTTGATCGATGGCAT
>DAIRTB010000018.1:0-13303 GCA_036804105.1 Bacteroidota bacterium
AAATAGAATATTTACAATAAGAGGTGTTCAAGTAATTTTAGACAAAGATTTGGCAACATTCTATGATGTAAAGCCAATTAGATTACGTGAACAGATTAAAAGAAACCCCAACCGTTTTCCGGAAGACTTTGTGTTTACTTTAAATGAAAATGAAGTGGAATACTTGGTATCGCAAAATGCGATACCTTCTAAACAAAGTCTTGGCGGAAGTTTACCGATAGCAACCGCATAGCCTATACATTCGAATTTATGCTCGACTTTTGTTTTAATGAACAAATGCTCACCCTCTACCGCAAACTCTGTCGGCATCTATATAGCCTTGACCCGAAAATGGCCTTATATTATGTGGAAGCTAACCGAGAAAGATGGGATGAGGAAGGAACACAATTTGGGGAGGGTAAAAACGCAAATTAGTGAAAAATCACATGCAAATTAACAATTTGATTTCTAAAGGTGACCTTCTCAAAGCAGCAACTGTCGCAAATTTTGCAACAGTTCAAATTGATGGAGGAAGAGCTATTGAGCGGCAAATTGAACACGACAATCTTGATGTCATTATATCAGTAGGCTATCGTGTCAAGTTCATACAAGTTACACAGTTCTACATTTGGGCAACTATCAAAACCCAGAAGAATTACATCCTAAACCAAAAACGGCCAATACTTCATAGCATCGACCGTTTTTTACTCTCTAAAAATTATTTTGCGCCAGTAATGTATCCGCCAGCCAATTAATAATTAACAATTCACAATTCACAATTACAAAGTTCCTCTCAACTCCTGCTCCCTTTCTATGGCTTCGAACAAAGCTTTGAAGTTGCCTTTGCCGAAACTTTTGGCGCCTTTACGCTGAATAATTTCGAAGAACACTGTTGGGCGATCTACCAAAGGTTTAGTGAATAGTTGAAGCAAATAGCCTTCGTCGTCTCTATCCACCAAAATTCTTAGGTTTCTCAGGGTTTCGATCGATTCATCAATGTTGCCAACTCGGTCTAAAAGGTCTTCGTAATACGAATCTGGTACCTGAAGAAATTCTACACCACGACTTCTCAATTCTTCAATAGTGGTCAGAATATCGTCGGTGGCGAGGGCAAGGTGTTGAACACCAGCGCCTCTGTAGAAATCTATGTATTCTTCAATCTGACTTTTCTTCTTACCTTCTGCCGGCTCGTTAATCGGAAATTTCACATAGCCAGAACCGTTGCTCATTACCTTACTCATTAAAGCCGTGTAATCGGTCGAGATGTCTTTATCGTCGAATGAAACGAGTTGGGCAAAACCCATCACCTCATTGTAGAATTTACACCAGGTATTCATTTGTCCCCAATCTACGTTGCCCACCATGTGGTCTATGTAGTTTAAGCCGACTGATTTGGTAATATAGCTGGTTTTATGCTCTTTATAACCGGGTAAGAAAGCGCCCTTGTAATTGGTTCTTTCCACAAAAATGTGTACCGTATCACCATAGGTATGGATTCCAGAACGTACCACTTCTCCATGTTCGTCTTGCTCAACTACTGGTTCTAGATATGGTTTTGCACCTCTTGCAACCGTTTCTTCGAACGATTTGCGTGCATCATCCACCCAAAGTGCAACTACTTTTACGCCATCGCCGTGCTGTTGAATATGTTGCCAAATTTCGCTTTCGGGAGTCATTGGTGCAGTAAAAACTAAGCGAATTTTGTTCTGCTGAAGCACATAACTAACTCGGTCTTTGACGCCAGTTTCCAAACCTGCATACGCACAATCTTGAAATCCGAAGGCGGTTTTGAAGTAGTAGGCGGTCTTTTTGGCATCGCCCACATAAAATTCTACGTAGTCGGTTCCTTTTAAAGGCAAGAAATCTTGCGCTTCTGGAACAACCTTTTTGTAGGTTTTAAAATCTATATTGGTGTCTATCATAATATTGTTTTTTGGTTTTAGTGATTAATCAACCCAAGTTTTCCAGTAACCAAGATCTTCCATTTCTAAGGCGGCTTGTGTAATTTGTAATGGGTAAAACGGATCTACCATTACCGCCAATTCTTTTGTTTCTTTTTGGCCGATGCTTTTTTCTGCTGTACCCGGGTGCGGTCCATGCGGAATACCTTTTGGGTGCAAGCTAATCATGCCTCTTTCTACATGCTTTCTGCTCATGAAATCGCCATCTACATAGTACAAAACCTCGTCTGAATCTACGTTGCTGTGGTTGTAAGGTGCAGGAATCGCTTGAGGGTGATAATCGTATAATCTTGGTACAAATGAGCAGATTACAAAATTATGTCCTTCGAATGTTTGGTGGATTGGAGGTGGCATGTGCACTCGGCCAGTTATCGGCTCATAGTTGTGGATCGAGAATCCGTAAGGGTAGTGGTAACCATCCCAACCGATGGCATCGAACGGATGCGTTGCCAATGTGTAAGGGAAAATGAGACCTTGTTTTTTAATCATTACTTGGAAATCGCCGTGCTCATCGTGGGTTTGCAAGTTTCCAGGTAATTTAATATCTCTTTCGCAATAAGGAGAATGCTCCAATAATTGTCCTGAACTGTTTAAGTATCTTTTTGGGGCTCTTATGGGCGAATTCGATTCGGTTATGAACAACCTGTTTTTCTCGTTTACGAAGGTAAGTTGGTAGATTACGCCACGAGGAATTACTAAATAATCACCGTATTCGAAAGGGATTTCGCCATAAAGTGTTTTAAGTAAGCCAGTTCCTTCATGTACGAAAATCACCTCATCTGCATCTGCATTTTTGAAGAAATAATCCGTCATAGATGCAGAAGGAGCTGCCGATAACATACATAAGTCGCTGTTAAAGAGCAAGGGAACTCTACTTTTAATGTAATCCGCTTCTGGTTTTGTTTTAAAGCTTAAGAAACTTCTGTTTTGTAAGTTCTTGGCGATTGCCGCTTTTGGTTCAACCGAGTAAGGCTCTCCAATTGCTTTTACGAGGGTAGGAGGGTGACAATGGTAAACAAGTGCGTAAGTACTAGAAAAACCTTCTGTTGATACGAGTTCCTCAGCGTATAGCGAACCATCTGGCTTGCGAAACTGAGTATGACGTTTAGCAGGAATTTTCCCTAATTTGTGGTAAAAGGGCATGTTATTTTGGTTTTTGAATTTCTAACAAAATTATAAAAAACTGGCCATAATTTTAGATAAAAATGTCGAAAATAACAGGGATTCGCATTGAAACTTCAAATTGCAGAATTGTAATAGCAAATCAATTTCATTTAAATTGTACCGCAATTATGTGGTGTTATTCTTGGAGCAAGCCGTATATTTTTTCCTTTAATTTGGGTAAATGCCTGATTATTGTACCCCAAACAATTTCATTATCAATCTTGTCGTAGCCATGAATTACTCGATTTCGCATGTTGACAATTTGTTTTTTACTGGAAATTTAAATTTGTGAATCTATTTTATTAATTCTTGACATTGCTTCTCCAATAATTTCAAATTCTCTTTCAACCGCTCTTCGAAGCATTTTGTCTGAGTTGTAAATATTAAAATCCCTTTTCGCTCCAAGATATATCTCAATAGAATCTATTGATTCTTTTATATTAAAAAGAAACTTTTTAATTTCAAGATTCATAAATCACCCTCTTAGTTTGGTTAACAGATTCGATAAAATATGGATTACTCAATGATTTAATTGTAACCAAATCAACAGGTCGATTCAATACTTTTTCAAATTTCTCAGATAATTCAAAGTAGGTATCAGCATAATCTCCAAAATCCATCGGTTTGAACGAAACTAGAAGATCAATATCACTTTCATCATTGAAATTATCTGTACAAACCGAGCCAAAGGCATACAACGATTTTACATTGTATTTTAAACACAATGCCCTCAAATTCTTTAGGTTATCAGTTACAATCTTATTCATTTTCAATCAATAAAGATACAAAAATAACCTTTTTAAAGACATTTGAGTTTCATTGTTACAATTTGAAAGGTCTATAAAAGGATATACCCTCAACTTTATTATTTATTCCAACTTACTATTTTGAATCGCAATCCAGAGTTCGTCTTTCAGTTTTTGGATGTTCATTCCCGTTAAAGACGATACAAAAACTACTGGTAAATCTATAGGAAGATCTTCTTTTCGAGCCATTTCCAAGTATTCAGAATCTGAAATATCGCATTTTGTGATGGCTAAAATGCGCTTTTTGTCTAACAAATGTGGATTGTATTTCTCCAATTCTTTATCAAGAATTTCGTAAGCGCCTTTTATGCTTGGCTCATCAATAGGAACCATAAAAAGTAAAACTGCATTTCGTTCAATATGGCGTAAGAATCTCAATCCCAAACCTTTACCTTCAGAAGCACCTTCAATAATTCCAGGAATATCTGCCATTACGAACGATTGGAAATCGTAATATGGTACAATTCCTAAATTTGGAACTAAGGTTGTAAAAGGGTAGTTGGCTATTTCTGGTTTCGCTGCCGATACAACCGAAAGCAAAGTTGATTTACCTGCATTCGGAAATCCTACCAAACCAACATCAGCCAAAAGTTTAAGCTCTAAAATTTTCCATTCTTCTTTGCCAGGCTCGCCAGGTTGTGCGTATCGAGGGGTTTGATTTGTTGGGCTCTTAAAGTGCCAGTTTCCTTGTCCGCCTCTTCCGCCAGCCGTAAGCACCAATTCCTGTCCTTCGTGGGTAATTTCGCCCACAATTTCCATGGTTTCGGCGTCTCTTGCAACGGTGCCAATGGGAACATCTAAAATAGCGTGTTCTCCTTTTGCACCAGATTTTAATGCTGAACCCCCTGCAACGCCGGGTTCTGCAATAATGTGTTTTCTGAATTTTAGGTGAAGCAAGGTCCAAATATTGGAATTGCCTCGAATAATAACACTTCCGCCAGGGCCACCATCGCCGCCATCGGGACCACCTTTGGCGGTAAATTTATCTCTGTGGAAATGCATTTTTCCAGCGCCACCGGCACCAGATCTGCAACAAATCTTTACGTAATCTACAAAATTCGAATCGGCCATTAAGTATTAAGCCTTTCTACTGCATCACACAACGATTGGAAAATCTCATCGATTTCGCCAATGCCGTTTACAGAAACATACTTGTTTTGTGCTTTATAATAGTCTGCAACGGCAGCTGTTTTAGAAAGATACTCCTGAATTCTATTTCTGATGATGCTTTCATCCTGATCGTCTGGTCTTCCAGAGGTTGCGCCACGAGAAAGCAATCTTTTGGTAAGTTCTTCTTGATCAACCACTAACGATAACATGCCAGTAATTGAAGTGTTTTTAGAAATTAAAAGCTTATCCAATGCTTCAGCTTGAGCCGTTGTTCTTGGAAAACCATCGAAAATGAAACCATTAGCAGAAGCATTTTCATCTAATTTGCTGGAAATCATGCCAATAACAACTTCGTCTGGAACTAGAACTCCTTGATCCATTAATTTCTTGGCTTCTAAACCTAGAGCCGTTCCATTGGTAATTTCACTTCTTAGAATATCGCCTGTGGATAGGTGTATGAGGTTGAATTTTTCTAGCAGTAAAGATGACTGTGTGCCTTTGCCCGCACCTGGAGGGCCAAATAAAACTAGGTTAAGCATATTGTTAATTTTAGGGATTAGTTTTAATAACCCATTTTTGCAAATTTAGACAAGTTTGTACAATTGTTTCAAATTTCTACCATATCCATCGAAATCTAATCCATAACCAACCACAAATTTGTTTTCGATTACAATCCCAACATAGTCTAAGGGAATTGTTTCTATACTCGCTTCAGGCTTATGTAAAAGCGTGGCAATTGCAATAGATTTTGGTTTTTCGGCCCCTAGCAGGTCTAAAAGCACTTTCATGGTTTTTCCAGTATCAACAATATCCTCTAAAATAATTATTTCTCTGTTTGCGATTGCTTGTTGTATGCCGATAAGCTGTGTAACATTTCCTGAAGTTTTTGTTCCAGAATAGGAGCTAGTTTTGATAAATGAAATTTCGCAAGGGATGGAAATGTTTTTCATCAGATCCGACGCAAACATAAAAACGCCATTGAGCACGCCAATAAACAATGGGTTTTTGCCTTCGTAATGTTGATTGATATCTTCCGAAATTCTTTTTACCGCATCAAAAATAGATTTTTCGTCTATAAATGGTTCGAAATGTTTGCCATTTACCACAATAACTCCTGTTTCCATTATTTTTTAATGATTAATACATCGCCAATCTTAATGCCATCGTCGCCAAGTTTGTTTAAATTTTTTAACTCGTCAACCGTAAGACCATATCTTTTTGAAATATTGTAAAGTGTATCTCCTTTAACAACAGTATGCTGAGCATTTTTGTTGATTTCAGTTTTTGGTTTTTCTGGTGTTTTGGTTTGAGGAGCTAGTTGCTTTTGTGGAGCTGGTGTTTCAATTTTAGGTTGAGGTTCAATTGGCTCTTTTTTGGTGTCTGGTTTAACCGTTTCAGGTTTTTTTGCGGAGAGTTTGCTGCGTTCCATCTCCTGTCTAGTTCTTGTTCTAACCTTTTCTTTATTCTTTTTTCTGAGGTTAATTTTCGCTCCTTCAGCAGGTTCAAGATTTTGGTCTATGTTGTTTAACTTGTAAAGTCTATCGAGTTTTACCCCATATTTTTGGCTGATGTCTCTCAAGCTTTCTGTTTTACCAACGATGTGTTTTTCGGCAGACCCCTTGCGTTTTTTCGGTTGCAGATAGATTTTTTCCCCTTTTTGAAAGGCAAATTCAGCTTTGATATCTATATCGTTATACTTGTAAATTAGATTCGGCAACAATTTTAATTGCTCAGCAATAGAAAGTGGACTTTCTCCTCCGTTTGCAACAATATGCTTAATGCCGTTAAACTGCGCTACTTTTTGTTGTTTATTTTGGATTTTGGGAGCTGTGCTCACCACCACAGGTTCCTCTTCAATCAGGGTTTTTACATCATCGGGAGTCACTAAATCATATTGGTGAAGACCCAATTCTTCAATTTGCTTAATTAGCAAGTCTGCATATTTCGGGTTTGTGGCATAACCTGCTGCTTTTAATCCTTTTGCCCAACCCTTATAATCGGTTTTGTCTAGTTCAAAAAGAAATGCGTAGCGCTGTCTGGTTTTCAGGAAGTTAGAGTGGTCTATGTAACTATCTTCCACCGACTTATACTTTCGGAAGCACTCATTTTTAGCATCATCATCAGTATAATAAGTTTCACCAGCCCAATTTGTGTGGCATTTAATACCGAAATGATTATTTGCTTCCATTGCCAACATACTTTTACCAGAACCAGATTCAAGTATTCCTTGCGCTAGGGTAATGCTTGCAGGAATTCCACTTCTGTACATTTCTACCACAGCGTACAATTTATATTGTTCAATGTATTTTGTTTTAGCTTCTGATGCAGTTTCTTGTGCAAATAACGGCTGTTGTATTAGGAGTGCTAGTGTAATTATGATGATGTTTTTGAGCATTTTTTAGTTTTTGAAAATTAAGTTAATACCATCTCTAACAGAAACGATTAGGTTGTTTAGTCCTTGATTTTGAAGCACTTCCTTATTGAAATTCCGCATGTTTTGGGTATCTTTATCTGAAATGCTTTCATCGGCTACTTTGCCGCTCCAAAGCACATTATCGGCCAATATAACGCCACCAGAAGGCACTTTATCGTACACTAGGTTCAGATAATTTGAATAAGATGTTTTATCGGCATCAATAAAAACCAAATCATACATAAAATTTAAATTAGGAATTAGCTCGTTGGCATTCCCGAAATGTTGGTGAATACTTGGACCTCTTCCAGATTTCTCAAAATATTTTTTACTGATGATTTCTAGTTCTGGGTTAACCTCTATGGTGTCTATTTCGCTACCTTTAGGCATACCAAGTGCAAAGCAAATGGTTGAATAGCCCGTAAAGGTTCCAATTTCGAGAATTCTCTTCGGTTTAAGCATTCTGGTTATCATCTCTAAAAATAATCCTTGTTGCCAGCCCGATGCCATGTGCGGCATGAAACATTTTAAGTGGGTTTCCCGCCAAAGTTCCTGAAGAAGTGCTGGTTCAGGAGTACTGTTTTCGTTAATATAGTTATCTAATCCGGCTGTAAGTAAGTTATTCAATGGCTATTATTGAGGTTGAAAAACAAGTAAAGATAGCTGGTTTTCGTCTAAAACCTCGTTTGCTACTTCTAAAATATCTATTTCAGAAATCGCATTTATGCGAGCGAAAATTTCTGGTAAGGTTTTTATAGAACCATGATCTAAAAATGCTTTTGCGTTGTCTATCATCAGTGAAGCTCTATTTTCTTCACTCATTATTATGCCACTAATAAGTTGTTGTTTAGCCACTTGCAATTGATATTTCCCCAATTTTGTTGTGCGCATTTTTTTCATTTCTTGCTTTACCAATCGCATTACTTTGCTGCTTTTTTTCGGCTCACAACTGAAATTGATACTTACTACTCCGGCATCTGTATAAGGTGAAGAATTGGCATCAATTTGATAAACCAGCCCATTTTTTTCTCGCACTGAAAGATTTAAGCGACTGTTGGCTGCATCGCCGCCTAAAATGTTCAGCATCATAACCATAGCAGATCTCTTCTCATTTTTAAGGCTGTAACCAGGGCCACCATAGCAGATGTACGATTGATGGTTGTGTTTAATGGCCTCAATTTCAAATGGTTTGCTGTAATGCGCCTCAATTCTTTGGTGTTTGGTTTGTGCAGGTTCTATTTTCAACAAAATTGGGTTAGCAATTTTCTGAAATTCCTTCAAAGTCAGGTTTCCAACATAAGAGAAAACCATATTTTCTGGCGTGTAATAATTTTTGTAAAATTTCAGCAATGCCTCTTGGTTGAAATTGGCCACACTTGTAGCATTCCCAAGAATTTTTTTCCCTAAAGTACCATTTTCGAAAATTTTCTCTTCGAAATCCTCGTAAATGGTCTCTTCGAAATTATCGTAATATAGGCTTATTTCATCTAAAACAACTCCCTTTTCTTTTTCAATTTCATTTATTGGAAAAATGGAGTGGAAGGTAATATCGGTTAATAATTCAACCGCTCTTTTTGTGTGATGATGAATAAACGAAGCGTAAAAACAGGTTTTTTCTTTGGTTGTGTAGGCATTTAAATCTGCCCCAACATTGTCTAGCCTACTGTTTATGTGAAAAGCTCTTCGTTTCTGAGTTCCTTTAAAAAGCATGTGTTCCATAAAATGTGCCATGCCTTCTTGGCCTATCCCTTCATCTCTTGTGCCCACATTAACTAAAAAGCCGCAGTGCCCGCTAAGTGTTTCTTTTATTTGTTGATGAATTACGGTTAATCCATTAGGAAGGTGAAAAATTTGTTGATCCATTAAGTGGTGCAAAGATAAGTGGTTGTAAGTATTATTTTTATTTTAAGAGCATGTTGAAAGGATGGAAAACCAAAAATTATTAACCTTTTTCGTTGAAGTTGGCATTTTTTTCGGTTAATTTGCGAAATGGTTTTAATCAATTGGGGAAAATAGTTTAATGAACTGCATGATTGTTGACGACGATATATTTTCAAGACGGTCGCTCAAAAAATTAATAGAACATACAGATACTTTAACTCTCGTTTTTGAAGCAGAAAATGCTTTCGAAGCCAACGATTTTTTAAAACATAATGAAGTCGATATTATATTCTTAGATGTTGAAATGCCTGAAATGACAGGTTTAGAATTTTTAACTATCATCGACAAAAATCCGGTTATCATTCTGGTTTCATCTAATAAAGAATATGCAGCTGATGGTTTCGACAATGATGTGGTTGATTTTTTAACCAAACCATTTTTCCCAAATAGGTTCATGAAAAGTGTAGCCAAAGCGCTAAGCAGACTTAAGGAGATAGAGAACGAAAAGCCCGAAAAGCACAATTACATTTTTTTAAAGGTTGAGGGTGCTTGGATTAAAATCAATATCCAAGACATTAATTACCTTCAAGCAATGGCAGATTATGTGGTTATTAATAAGTATGTTGCTCGAAATAAAGAGAAGCTTATAATTCATTCTACAATGAAAGCGGCGGAAAAGAACTTTTTAAACGAGCAATTTTCCCGTGTTCACAGATCTTTTATTGTAAACCTTAAAAATGTGGTTGAGGTAAACAGAGAGTTTGTAATTCTTAAGGGCGATGAAGAAATTCCTTTAGGGGTTACATACAAAGAAGATGTGATGCGCAACATCGAAAGGCTCTAAATTTTTTCAAGAACTGATTTAATTATATTATTCATTTTTAGTTTGTAGTCTGGTTCAAATTTCCCATTTAGTCGATTCGCCAAAATTAGGTTGATTGATAAAGCATTGTGTCCTAGCATATTTGAAAGTCCGTAAATGCCAGCTGTTTCCATTTCAATGTTTATGATTTTTTGATTATTAAATCTGAAAGTACCCATTGTTTCAAGCAGATTTTTTGCCTTCTGTTTATAACGTAAAAATCTAGCTTGTGGCCCATAAAACCCTGGACTTGTGGCCGTTATTCCCTTAATGTATTCAGCACCAAACTTTTGCAGTAAGTCAGCATCTCCTTCAAAAATGTATGGATTACAAACAGATAGCAAATCTGGAGCGTTACTTTTGACCTCCTCCATAAAGTTTGCCTGCATTAAGTAATTGTTAGTTTCATAAAAGTGCATCATGCCATCTAAACCCAAACCATAAGCCGAAGCAACTACATTGAAAGGTTCAATCTCTGGCTGAATTGTTCCAGAAGTGCCAATTCTAATAAAGTTTAGCTTCTTTTTGATTTCCCGCTCAGTTCTGGAAATGAGGTTGTAATTCACCAGAATATCCAATTCGTTTACAACAATATCAATATTATCTGTACCAATTCCTGTCGATATTACAGTTAAAGATTTATTCCCAATTTCGCCAGAATGACAAATAAACTCTCTATTGGCTGTTTTATAGAAGATATGATCGAAATGCTCGCTGATGCTGGTAACTCTGCCTGGATCGCCTACCAAAAAAATAGTATCTGCAATCATTTCAGGCTGCAATTGTAAATGGTAAACGCTGCTATCTTGGTTGAGAATAAGATCGGAATCCTTGAAAATGTGCATGTTTTTTTTCAAAAATACTGTGTTAAAAATGCACCTCAAACAAAACCTCTTCAATAGCTCAAGATTTACCCTTATTTTTGCACAAAAAATATTCAAATGAGCAAAGTTTTAATTATTGGTGCTGGCGGAGTTGGCAGCGTGGTAGTACATAAATGTGCCTCTGTACCAGAAGTTTTTACCGACATTATGTTGGCAAGTAGAACCCTTTCAAAATGCGAGCGCATTGCCGCAGAAGTTGGTGGTAATAGAGTTAAAACTGCGCAAGTTGATGCCGATAATGTAGAAGAATTGGTTGCCTTAATTGAAAGTTTCAAGCCGTTTTTGTTGATTAACGTAGCACTTCCATACCAAGATTTAACCATTATGGAAGCTTGTTTAAAAACGGGTGTTCATTATATGGATACGGCTAATTATGAGCCAATTGACGAAGCGAAATTTGAATACAAATGGCAGTGGGCTTTCCAAGATCGGTTTAAAGAAGCTGGTTTAATGGCGCTTTTAGGTTGTGGATTCGATCCAGGTGTTACAGGAGTTTTCACGGCTTATGCTTTGAAACATCATTTCGATGAAATTAATTACTTAGATATTGTTGATTGTAATGCAGGTGATCATGGTAAGGCATTTGCTACCAATTTTAACCCAGAAATTAACATCAGAGAAATCACCCAAAAAGGTAAATATTATGAAAATGGTAAGTGGATAGAGATCGATCCGCTTTCAGTTCGTCAGGATGTAGATTACCCAAGCGTTGGTCCGAAAATGTCTTATTTATTGTTTCATGAGGAGTTAGAATCGTTGGTGAAAAACATTCCGAATCTTAAGCGTGCACGGTTCTGGATGACCTTTGGTGAGCAGTATATTACCCATTTACGTGTTTTAGAAAACGTGGGTATGACCAGCATTAAGCCAATTAAATACCAAGGGGTTGATATTGTTCCATTGCAATTCTTGAAAGCAGTTCTTCCGGAGCCATCATCTCTTGGAGAAGGTTACAGCGGACAAACCTCCATTGGTTGTCAGATTAGAGGCATAAAAGATGGTGAGGAGAAAACATACTTCATCTACAACAATTGCGATCACGCAGCGGTTTACAAAGAAATCAAAGCACAAGCGGTTTCTTACACCACAGGTGTGCCTGCAATGGTTGGCGCAATGATGATTCTTACTGGAAAATGGAAAGGCGCCGGCGTATTCAACGTAGAAGAATTCAATCCAGATCCATTCTTAGAAAAACTAGCTGTTTACGGTTTACCTTGGCACGAGGTGGTTAACGGTCCGTTAGCTTTCGAAGGAAACTAGTTTTTAACAGTTACCACTTTATACAATAGGTATTTCTGCAATAGTGGGAATACCTATTTTTTTGAGGAATGATTTTGAGTATTTTTGATTAAAATTGTATATGGAGAGTTTATTAAGCAGAATAACTATTAATTCGGATGTTTGTCATGGTAAACCAACTATTAGGGACATGAGATATCCTGTCGAATTGATTCTAGATCTTTTAGCATCTGGAATGACCTTTGATGAAATCTTAGCAGATTATCCTGCTTTACAAGAAGAAGATATTAGAGCTTGTTTGGCTTATGCGTCAAGACTAACTAAGGTTAAATCAATGCATAAAATAGGGCTTATTAAATGAGGCATACAATAATCGTATTAGTATATATATTTTTGGGAATAACCAAATTATCTGGATTTGGTTGTGACCCTTTATCTTTTAATTATGCGCTGTCAGTTTAAAAATTCTTTTAAGTTTTTCCCAATTTTTGTTTAATTTATGACGTAAATAATTGCAACTATAAAATTTAAAGTGTTTGTTGGAGTTAAACAATATATCAGCGATTCTACTATAAGAGTTTAAAATAGTGCTAAAAACAATATTTGTATCAACTACGATTTTCATTTAATTAAACGGGATCTGTTTTTTGCCCACCAACCCGATTTTACTTCACTTACGAGTGCATCAACATCGTTTTGTTGAGCCATAGAATTTGCAGTAGCTTCGGTGTAAGTTAAGTAGTCAATTAAACGTTGAAGTCCCTCAATATCAACATTTGATGGAATTCGAATAATTAATTCTTTGCTTGTTCTTTCGATAGTCATTTGTGTATTCCTTTCTTAATCGAAGTTAATTATTGTTTTTTTATTTTTTTGCCAAATAGTAGTAAATAATTTATGTAAATTCTCACTTCCCTAACAAAAATAAAACAGGCACCTGTAACCTATCTGCCCAAGCCTTTTCTGAGTGATCTGCTCCAATAAACCCTTCTGTCTTGAAATTC
>DAIRTB010000019.1:0-1283 GCA_036804105.1 Bacteroidota bacterium
CGAAGATCTTAGCTCCTGTGATGTTTTAATGGGTGTAAAAGAGGTGCCCATTGATCAATTAATTCCAAACAAAAACTATTTATTTTTTTCACACACAATTAAACAGCAGCCCTACAACAAGAAATTGATGCAGGCGTTACTTATGCTAAAAATTACCATGATAGACTATGAGCTTTTAACCTTCGAAAATGGTAAAAGAGCGGTAGCATTTGGACATTTCGCTGGTGTAGTGGGTGCACACAATGGCCTGCTTTCCTATGGACTAAGAACCCAAAAGTTCACACTAAAAAGAGCATTCGCTTGTGTTGATTACGCTGAACTGAGGGCATTGTATTCAGGTTTCCTAATACCTGCAATAAAGATTGCTGTTACGGGAACTGGTAGAGTGGGTTCTGGTACCACAGAATTATTGAGAGCCGCTAATGTGTATGAGGTTACAAAAGAAGAATTTTTAAACGAAAACTTCAAAAGAGCAGTTTACACAGAATTACGAACTAAAGACTTGTATAAAGCAAAAGACGGTAGAGCTTGGGATACAGCACATTTCTATTCCAATCCAGACCAATATATTTCAATTTTCGAACCATACACAAAGGTTACAGACCTTATGATTAACACCATTTATTGGGATCCGAAAGCACCCGTATTTTTCAGTAAAGCGGATATGCGTAAACCTGAGTTTAAAATTAAAAGTATAGCTGATATTACCTGCGACATTGATGGGTCAATACCTGCTACTATAAGGTCTTCTAGCATTGAGAATCCAATTTACGGATACGACCCAAAAAAAGAAATTGAAGTTTCTCCTTTTCAGGAAAACTATATTGACATAATGGCCGTAGATAACTTACCATGTGAGTTGCCCAAAGACGCTTCACTGGAATTTAGCCATAATCTTATAAAACATGTAATGCCTGCACTAATTACAAATTCGGATGATGATATGCTTCAGCGTGCAACCATTTGCAAAACAGGTGAACTAAGGTCAAAATTTGAATACCTAAAATCATATGCAAGTTTATAATCACTATAATAAGACTTTTTATTTGTATTTTTAGTTTAGATTAACATATCTTGCAGATGAATTAAATTATGAAAAACCTAGAAAATATACTTTTAAAAGTAAAACAATTCCAGCAGAGAATAAACCTTGAGCTGGAACAATTACCCTTACCTCAAACTCCAGAATTACTTTACGAGCCTATTAAATATTTTGTTGGAATTGGCGGTAAGCGAATGAGACCAGTTCTAACCTTAATGGCATGCGATTTATTTAATGAAAA